>DATKXQ010000405.1:0-8072 GCA_035528975.1 bacterium | reverse complement strand
CCGCCTCGACGGTTCCCTCGGGCGCGGCCTCGAGGACGACTAAAATATCCACGTCGCTGTCGGGCGTCTCCTCGCCGCCGGCGTACGAGCCGAACACCTTTACCGAAACCAACCGCTCGCCGAATAAGCGGCGGAGGGCGTCGGCGATAGTCGCGAATATCTCTTCTTTAACCATTACCTTATTAAAATACCATGTTTTTATCGCCGCAGGGGCTTTTTTCACTTGCGCTTCCCGAACCTCCGCGCCAACGCCACGAACGCTTCCTCGCTTCGCTTCATGTTGTCCCGCCACAGGCCCTTCGCCAATACGACGCTGCGATTGACGTCGCGGGCGCGCTCGCGTAAGCCGACGTCGCGGGCGGCTTTTATTATGCCCTCGGCCAGTGCCGGTGCGTCGTCGAGAGGGACCGCGATGCCGTCGGCCCCGGCCGCCAGCCACTGCCGCGTCGCCGGTATGTCCGTCACCACCGGGAAGCAGCCCGCCGCCATCGCCTCGAGCAGCGAGATATTCGCGCCGTCGGAACGCGACGTTGTAATAAATATGTCGGCGTCGCGGAGCCGCGCCGCCACCTCCGGGAGCGGCCGCGAGCCGAGGAAGGATACCCGGCCGGCGAGGCCCATCTCCCGGACCTGCGCCTCGACCTTAGGCCGGAGGGCGCCGTCGCTCAGAAATTCCAGCCGTGCGCCGGGCAGCGCCGCGAAAACCTCCGGTAATGCCGCGAGGAGCTGTTCGAAGTTGTACACCGTCTTGAAGTGACGGGTGTGTATCAGGACGACCTCGTCGGCCGGGCGGGGAGGCCGCTCCGTCATCGTGAATACGTCCGCGTCGACGCCGAAGTGGTTCACGACGATTTTGCGCGCGTCGCCGCCCAGCGCGACGATGCGCTCCGTCATGTGGTCGGCCATCGACGTTATCAGGTCCGCGCGCTTCAGGACGAATTCGATGCGCTTGCGGTGGAGCCGGGACCAGTCCGGCTCGAGCAGGACGTCCGTCCCCCAGGCCGACGCCGCCACGGGCCGTACGCCGCACAAAATACCCAGCGGGCCGTACGAGCCGAGTTCCTGGGCCGATACTATGTCGGGTTTAATAAGCCGCGCGAGGCGCCGCACCGCCGGTAAGTGAAAGAGGTATTTGAGCATATAAGTGCGCGGTACGCGGCTTTCGATGAAGTACGTATTACCCGGGACCGGCCTGCCCCCCTCGAACGTGATGAGGTGGGTTTCGTGGCCGGCGCCGTGGAAGTACTCCACCCAGCGGTGGGTGTGATTGACCGAAAGGTTCGAAAGGAAGAGTATCCTCATGCGAATCTATCCCGGGAGGGGCAGCGGTCGGCCAGGACGCAGGCGCCGCACGCCGGCCGCCGCGCCGCGCATACCTCGCGGCCGTGGCGTATGAGGTTGAGGTGCAGCCCGCGCGCTTCGCCCGGCGGGCGATATTCGTCCCAGAATTCGTGCGCGGCCTTCGCCGCCGCTTTCGCCGGGATGAAGCCGAGCCGTTTGGTCACCCGCAGTATGTGCGTGTCCACCGGGAAGACGTCGCGGCCGAAGGAGAAGAGCAGGACGACGCGCGCCGTCTTGGCGCCGACGCCGGGCAGGCTCGTAAGCCACGCTTCCGCCTCGCCGTCGGCCAGCTTCTTTAAAAAAGACAGGTCCGTACTGCCGCGCCTCTCCAAGATCTCGCGCGTTATTTCCTTGAGGTAGCGGGCCTTGACGCGCTCCAGGCCGCCGAGGCGGATGCGCGCGGCGATGGTGCGCACGTTCGCCGTCGCCAGGTCGTCGAGCCGCGGGAACCGTTCCTTAAGCGAGGCGAAGGTCCGCGCGCTGTTCACGTCGGTCGTGTTCTGGCTGAGGACCGTCTGGACCAGCTCGTCGAAGGGCGGCCGGCGCCGGCGCCGCGGCGTCCCGTATCCCCCGGCCAGCCGCCGCGTTATCTCGGCGACGCGGCGGCGTTTTGCTTTTACGGTCTCATCAACCACGGCCGCGATAATAACATAACCGCCGTTCGCCGCCAACGGCGTAGCGCGACCCGGCGAAGTAAATTTGGCTTTCGCGCGCCGCCGGCGCTTGTTATCATACACCCCGTCATGTTCGATTCTCGACGCTTCCCCGTGCCGGCGGTCGTAGTCGTTCTGTTCTTCGTCTCCGGCGCCGCGGGCCTCGTCTACGAGGTCGTGTGGATGCAGATGCTCGCGGTGACGCTGGGCGGGACGGCGCCGGCGGTGGCCGCGGTCCTGGCGGCATTCATGGGCGGCCTGGCGCTCGGCAGCGCGCTCGGCGGCCGTCTCGTCGACCGGTTCGGCCGGCCGTTGATGTGGTACGCGGGGCTGGAGTTATTCGTCGGCGCGTACGCGCTGGCGTTTCCCTTTATATACGCCCGCGCCGACGCGCTGTACTTCGCGGCCTACGACCCGGGCGCCGCCGGCGCCCTGCACCTCCTGCGCTTCGGCGTAGCGTGTTTGCTTCTCCTCGCGCCCACCGCGGCGATGGGCGCGACGACGCCGGCCGTGGTCGCGGCCTTGAAGGGGTACGGCGGCGGCACGTCGCGTTCTTTTTCCGGCGCGTACGCGGCCAACGCGACGGGCGCGGCCGTGGGAGTGCTGGTCGGCGGCTTCTGGCTCCTGTGGGCCGCGGGGGCGAGCGCGACGCTCAAGATAACGGCGGTGGCGAATCTGGCGGTCGCGGCCGCGGCGTTGGCGGTCGGCTTGCGGTATCGGGGGGCGGCGGCCGCGGCTCGGCCGTCGACGTCCCCGGCGCGTGGCGCGCCGCTGTGGCGGCCGGGGCTGGCCGCTTTCGTCGCCGGCGCCGCGGCGCTGGCCGCGCAGGTGCTCTGGATGCGCGCGCTGGCGAACGTCGTCGGCTCGGCCGCGTACGCCTTTGCCGCGATGTTAGCGGTCATCCTTTTGGCTATCGCGGCCGGCGCGGCGCTGCACCGGCGTCTGGGGCCCGACGTGGGCGGCTCGCCGCGGTTCTACGGCGCGGCGTGCCTTACGGCCGGTCTCGGCCTGGCGGCGAGCGTTTTAGCGCTGCGTTACGCGCCGTCGATTTTCCTTTGGGGTTACGGCGCCGCGGGCGGCGGTTTCGGCGTTGCCGTGGCGCTCGTATTCGCGATAGCGGCGCTCGTTCTCTTCCTGCCGTCGTTCGCGCTCGGCATCGTACTGCCCGTGGCGGTGGCGGCGGCGCGCCGCCGGACGCCCGGCCGCCGCGTGGGGAACCTTTACGCCGCCAACACGGCGGGGGCGATCGTGAGCAGTCTGGCCGGGACGTTTTTGATATTGCCGGCGTGGGGGCCGGTGGGCGGCCTTCGCGCCGCGGCCGTCGCCGTCGTCGCGGCCGCGTTCGTCTTCGGCCTTCCGCGGCGCCGGGCGGTGTGGCTGGTGGCGTTGGCGCCGGTGGTCGCGGCGGCGGCGCTCCTGATGCCCGGGCCGAGCCCGCGGACGCTCGCGCTGGGCGCCGGCATAAGCCCGGACTATTACCTGGACGCGGAAGGGCGGCCCGATTTCTCGGACGCGGCTCGGGAGAAGCTGCTGTTTTACGAGGAGGGCGTGGACGCGTCGGTGGCGGTAGTGGAATACGGCGCCGTCCGTTCGCTTAAAATCAACGGCAAGACCGTGGCCTCGACCAACTACGAGGACATGCGGGTGGAGAGGGCGCTGGGCGAGCTGCCGCGCCGCGAATTCGCCGACGTGGCCGTCAATCGCGCGGAGGTCGTCGAAGACGTTCTGGTCATCGGCCTCGGCACCGGCATCACGCTCGGCGCGGTGACGGCCGACCCCCTCGTGAAGAACGTCGTATGCGTCGAGATCAATCCGGCGGTCGCCGCGGCGTCCCGCTATTTTGACGGGTGGAGTACGCCCCGGCGGAATGAATACTCTTATTCATACCCGGTCGGCCAAGAGCCGACGCCGCCCCTCGACGACCCGCGCGTCGAGCTCTTACGCGAGGACGGCCGCTCGTACGTCCTGGGGACGGCTCGGCGCTTCGACGCGATAACCTCCGACCCCATCCACCCCTGGACCAAAGGTTCCTCGTCGCTCTTTACGGTCGAACATTTCCGCAACTGCGCCCGCATCCTGAAGCCCGGCGGCATAATGGCGCAGTGGCTGCCGCTCTATCAGCTGTCGCCCGACGACTACCGCACCGCGGTTCGCTCTTTCGTCGGGGCTTTCGATTATGTTAGATTATACTACACCGGCCGCGACACGGTCCTCGTCGGCTCCGGCTCCCCTTGGAGCGAGAGGGAGGAGGTCCGGCCCTATCTCATAGCGAGCGACGACGCGGTCCGACGGCTCGTCGCCGGCGCGGAGCCGAATACCGAGGATAAATTGACGTTGGAGTACACCGCGCCCCGCTCGCTGTACGAGAAAACCGAGGCCGCCAACCTGGCGATGCTTTTAGGATTGCGGAAGGACGGCGACGGCCCCGGGGCCGGAGCGGTGACTTGTTTGATGGAAGGGCGGCTGGCGTATTTAGAGGGTGACGAAGTTTCGGCGGAGGTTTCGTACCGGCGCGGTTTGGAACTCATCCCGTGGAACGAGGACCTCCGCCAGGGGTTGGCCGACATCTATTTCGAGCGGGCGCTGACGGCGTGGGGTGAGGGCGACGCCGAACGGGCGAAAGAGTTGTTCGAGCAGGTCCTCGCGCTCACGCCGGGCGACGCGGCGGCGAGGGCGAACCTCGATCGTCTTGATCGATAGGAGCGATCCCCGCGACGGCGAGCATGGTCTCCAATAACCCCGGCCGATGATACGGCCATACGAATTCGACGACGGCGTCGCGGGCGCGGGCCGCGGTCGCGGCGGCCGCGGCCGGTTCGGATAAAACGTACGCGATTTTTTCGGCGAGGTCGCCTGCATCTTCCGGCCGAGCAAGGAAACCCGTATCGCCGTCGCGGATGAGGAAGGGGACGCCGCCTACTGCCGTGGCCACGACCGGTACGCCGGACCACATCGCTTCGAGTACGCTGTTGGGGTGGTTGTCGTCGCGAGTCGAGTTGACGAGAAGAGTGGCTTTCTCCAGGAAACATGTGAATTCCGGGTGGGGCATGGAACCGTGGAACGTTACTCGAGCCGGCGCGACGTCGGCCGCCAAGCGTTCTAAGGCCGGGCGATCTTCGCCGTCGCCGCACAAGTGGAGTTCGGCGTCCGGGAATTCCCGGATAACCTTCCCGAAAGCGCGCACGGCGAGGTCGACGCCGCCCACGTAATCGTGGCGACGAGGACATAGGATAAACGGCGCCCCGGAACGGGAGGAGGGGTTGGATTTAGGTAGAGCGGCGATATTTATTATATCCGGTACTACATGAGCGCGCATACCGTTCGTTTCGAAAACACCTTGGAGATAACGACCGGGAACGACGACGGCCCGAGCGAGCCGCGAGCACCGGCGAACGAACCACCCCCAATGACGGAAGAACGACCGGGACTCGCCCCCCTTGTACATTAATACCGCGCGCACGCCGGCGAGGCGGGCGGCGAGGAGCGGCACGGCCGAGAAGGCGAAGAACGACGCGTACGAACCGGCGAAGATGAGCGTCAGGTCGCACCCCCCCAGCGACCCCAGTCGCGAGGCGAGGTACAGGAACCGGAGCGAGCGGGGTTTGCGGCGGCCGAACGGGTTGGTGTTTATTCTGATGACGTCGGCGCCCTCGCGCGCCAGGATCTCCGCCAGCATTGCGGCCTGGTGCGTCATCCCGCCGGGCGGGGGCGGAAAGGCGGCGACGACGGCGACTTTTAGTTTCGACGGCACGAGAAATTAACCCTTGCATTTATCGCGGTTTTACCTAATCATTCTATAAGGTAAACGCTCAAAAGTCAAATGTTGTGCGAAGGTCGGACGGAAGAATGTCCAAGCGCTTCACATTATTGATGGTATTTTTCGCCTGGGCGGCGGGGAACGCCGCTGCGGCCTGGTTCGATACGGCGGACTGGGTGGCCGCGGTAACTTACCGCCAGGCCGAGGACGCGGTTTACTTCGATACCACCGGTAAGCTCCCCCCCCAGGTGGAGGTCGTCGCGGGGGTCGAGCCGGAGCTGGTAGTATTCGAGCTCGACAACCTCCGCGTCAATCCCCGCGTCTATACGCTGGCGCCGCGGGACGGCGTCGTCGATAATATCCGCCTCGAGAGCGTAAAGGAAGGGGGGCGCTCCCGGGTGGACGTGACGGTTACTTTGGCCCGGCCTTTCGAATACGCGATCGAACGGCGGCAGGTGGAGAACGGCGTGTCGCAGGTGATATTGAGGTTGGCGGGCGTCGACGTGAAACGCGTCTCCCCGGACGCCGGCGGAAAAGCGCCGCTCTACGCGCGTCCCGCGCCCGATACGGAAGTCGTCGCTTTCGCGCCGTTCCACTCCAAGGTCGAGGTGTACGACTTCGCCCGGGGGATGTACCTGGTCCAGACGCCGGAGGGAGCGCTGGGTTGGGTGCGCGAGCGAAATTTGAAGATAGAGGGCGAGAACCCTTTCGTAGAACCGAAGGAAATCCCTCCCGCCGCCGGCGTGCGGGACAAGGTCGTCGTCGCCGCGAAAAAATATTTGGGGGTGCCGTACGTCTGGGGAGGGACCTCGCCCCGCGGGTTCGACTGCTCCGGCCTGGTCCAGACGGTCTTCGGCGAAAACGGCATCCCCCTGCCCCGCGGTTCCGGCGACCAGTACCGCGAGGGCCGCAAGGTTTCCCCCAAGAATATGCGAGCCGGCGACCTCGTCTTCTTTCACACCTATACCTCCGGGCCGTCGCACGTGGGGATATACGTCGGCGACGGCAAGTTCCTGCACGCCGAGTCGTCGCCGCGGGGCGTCACCATTACGCCGCTCTCCGAAAATTATTGGGACGAGCGGTTCCTCGGCGCGCGGACGTGGCTCGCCGACTGAACCGGGGCGCCGCGGCCTGCGCCGGGGCCTTAGTCGCAAATAATACTTGGCGGGGTTTCGGGCCATATGTTATAGTGGCGCCATCCGGCCGTGGCGGGCCGGCGTAGTATCGTTACGGCGAGGAGGTTTCGTGCTATGGCGACGAAGTTAACGATCCCGATCGAAGACCCCGAATTAGTTAAAAAGTTGAAGGCGGGCGAGGAGGTCTTGCTGACCGGCCGCATGTATACCGCCCGCGACGCCGCCCATAAAAAACTCATCGATCTGCTCGAAAAGGGCGAACCGCTTCCCATCGACCTCACGGGCGCCTGTATTTACTACGTCGGCCCCTCGCCCGCGCGGCCCGGCAACGTCATCGGCTCGGCGGGGCCCACGACCTCCGGCCGCGTCGACCCTTATACGCCGACGTTGCTTGAGCGGGGCTTGAAACTCATGATCGGCAAGGGTAAGCGCAACGACGCCGTCAAAGAGGCCATAAAACAATACGGCGCGGCGTACCTCGCCGCCACCGGCGGGGCCGCGGCGCTGCTGGCCGACCGCATCAAGGGCGCCCGCGTCGTGGCGTACGAGGACCTGGGGCCGGAGGCCATCCGCGAGCTGGAGGTCGAGGACTTCCCCGCGGTCGTGGTGAACGACGCCGCGGGCGGCGACGCGTACGTCGAGGGCGCCAAAAAGTATAACCGCGAATAAGTGCTCCCCGAAGATACAGAAGACGCTTCCGTAAGTCGGCGCGAGTTTTTGAAGGCCGGCGCCGCCGCCGGCGCGTTCGCGCTCCTCGCGGCCGCGATCCCGGAAGTCGTCTGGGCCCGGGAGAACGAATTACCCGAGCTGGCCCGCCTGGGCGAGCTCATCAATCCGTACGACGTTAGCGTAGGCCCGGACGGCGCGCTCTACGTGGCGCACGCGGGTCGCTACGGCGTCGTCCAGCTGGCCGGCGGCGCGAGCCGCTACCTCGGCCTGGGCCCCGGCACCGCGCCGGGGTGTTTGAATTTCCCCATGGGCGTCGACGTCGCGGCCGACGGTTCCATATTCGTCGCGGATACCAACCACGGCCGCGTCCAGCAGTTCGACGCCGCAGGCGACATCGTCCGTTCGTTCGGACGCCTCGGCTACCTGGACGGCGAATTTTTGCGGCCCAAGAGCGTGTGTTGCTACGACGCCGGCGTGCTCGTGGCCGATACCCGCAACCACCGCGTTCAGTACGTC
>DATKXQ010000404.1:0-5342 GCA_035528975.1 bacterium | reverse complement strand
CGGCGCTCGGCAAGAAGGAGAGCACGATCCGCGTCCTTCTCCACCGGGCGTCGAACGCCTTCGCCCGGGAGCTGCGGCGCCTCGAAAGCCGGAATGGCGGCGAGATGGTCGAAGTCGCCGGCCGAAGGCGCCGGAACTAGGCGGCGCCTCCCCCAAATTCACGATGTCGAGTACGGCGGCCTTTCCGGGGACGAAAGGCCGTTTCGCTTTCGAGCTCGGTTTTTAACTTGACGGCGGGAACAAAATAAGTTAAAGTTTATATTGGAGTAGTATCCATCTAAAACAAACCGTCCAATCGCCAAGCGCGGGAGGTTAAAATATGAGAAGCAACGTATTCGGGGTCCTAATCGTCGTGGCGGCGTTCTTCGTCTGCCTGGCCGCGTCGGCCGTGAAGTACCCGGCGCCGGGCGACGTTGCGGCGCCGAGCGGCGGGAAGCCGGGCGTGGCGGTGTCCGCCCCCGGGCCGTCGCGCGGCGACCCCCCGGGCGGCCCGGTGCAATTTTTCCGGGCGCGGGGCGAGAACTGCTATCTCGTCTTCTCCAACTTCGGCGTCTTCGGCTGCCACAACTTCCAGGAGGATTTCGGCTTCCATTACGATATCGGTACTTATTTCCCGCCCGAGCGTTACGCGGGGCTCTATTCCTGGACGGACGCTCCGTCTTCGGCCAGCTATCGCAACTTCGTGGACACGACGACGACGCTGCCCTTCTGGCTCCAGTTGCCGGCCGAGGCCGCGACGTTGTCCGTCGAGTATCGGGCAAGATGGGATATCGAGGCCGACTTCGACGGCGTCGAGCTGGAGATAGTCGTCGTGGGCGAGCCGACCAACTGGAAAAACCTCCACCCCACGAGCGCGGTGCGGGGTTCGGGCCAGATAGGCCAGCCCAATACGAGCCATTTCTATTACGAAGGTTCGGAGAGCCAGTGGAGTAAAGAGACGGTCGACATCTCGGGCTACGCGGGGAAGCAGGTTAAGCTCCAGTTCCATTTCCGCAGCGACATGTCCAACCGCGAGTACTATCACGGCATTTACGTCGACGAGTTCAAGATCTTGCGCGACGGTGCCACCGAGGTATATTACAACGGCTTCGAGAACAAGGGGACCGACGATTGGGAGACCAAGGTCATACGGGGCGACGAGGAGAAGGACGCCTGGGGCTACAGTCAGGCCCTCCCCGCGGAGTTGAACTTCCTGGATAACGGCCAGGTGATGGCCGGCGCGTCGACGAGTTACGTCGCCGACGCCTTCTCGCCCGACTGGACCGCCACCTCCGTCGGCTGGACCAGGTTCGTGACCTATTCCAACGCGGAAACCCGGTCCACCGAGCAGCCCGAATACCGCGTCGACCAATTCGTATACCCGTACGCCGATTTCATAATCGTCGACTGCTACGTTAAGAACGGAAAACCCGAAACGCAGAGTAACGTGTACGCCGGCGTGCGTATGGACATCAACGTCAGGCATAACCCGTACGAGCGCGACGACGACGAGCGCGTCACTTATAACGCCGGTCGTCGGCTGGCGATGTTCTACGACGACGGCCAGCTCGACCAGCCCGTGTCCGGCCTCGTGTATTTCCACCCGGACGATGACCCGCCCGCTTCCGTTAACTTCACCAACGTCATGGACCAGTGGATGGACGACGCCACGAATTTCACGTACATGAGTAACGGCGAACACGACTACCAGGGTACGCCGTCGCCCGTAAACCGCTGGGCCGTGGTCGTCGGCCAGGGGCCCCATACGCTGGCGATGAGCCGGGTCTGTCGCTTCACGTTCGCCCTCGTCGGCGGCGACGATGAGGACGACCTCCTGAGCAACGTCGATCAAGCCAGGAATATCTACAAGGCGCTACCCGACAAGACGCCGGTGGGAATAACGCCGACCTCTTTCGGGAAGATTAAAGCCGTCTACCGTTAGCCGAGGGAAATAACTACGGTGCTAAAAAAGGGGCCTCGCGGCCCCTTTTATTTTACGCGCGGCGTCCGCGGCCTGGTTTTCTGACGGACGTCGCGGTTCAGCGTCGCCAGCGCCGGCTCGGCGGCAAGCAGCGACAGGACGTCCGCGAGGCCGAACAGCGGCTTCCCCCGCAGCCGTTCGCATATGGCCGCGAGGAGCTCGTAGTCCGCGGCCTCGTCCAGCACGAGGCGACAGCCGGAGTAATCGGCTTCCGCCTCGCCCGCGACGACGAAAACGTCGAAGTCGGCGGCGTGGTCCCGGAGGTAGGGGGTGACGTGTTCGCGGGACGTCTCGTCGCGGCAGGACGCGGCCAGCCACGCCAGCACCTCGGCCCGGACCACCTCCACGTCGTAGCCGCGGGGAAAGCCGACCGGCACGTCGTTGTAAGTGTAGTCGCGGCTTCCGGCCAGGTGGGCGGCGAGCACCTCGGCGGCGACGCGCGGGTCCGTAAGCGGGCAATCGGCGGTGATGCGCACGTAGTGTTCGGCGGGGAAGGCCGCGGCCGCGGCCGCGAACCGCCCCAGCACGTCGTCGGCGGAGCCGCGGAATACCTCTGCGCCGTACTCTGCGGCGCAGGCCGCGACGGCGTCGTCTTCGGCGGCCTCGGTGGCGGCGACCACGACGCGGTCGACGCCCGGCGCCGCGCGGCAGCGTTCGACGACGTGCGCCAGGACGGGCCGCCCCGCAAGCGGCAGGAGGACCTTGCCCGGCAAGCGGCTCGAGCCGAGCCGCGCCTGGACCAGTACTACCGTTTTGTCCATACCGACATACCTCGCGCGCGGCGCTACCGGCGGTAATGGGCGAGGACTTTCGCCGCGGCCGCGATAACGTCCGCGGCGTCGCGGTCCGTCATGGCGGCGAAGAGCGGCAGCGAGAGGATGCGTTCGAACAGCGCCTCGGCCCGGGGGAAGTCGCCGCGCCGACAGCCCAGCGCGTCGCGATAGTAGGAATGATAATGCAGCGGTATGTAGTGGACGTTAACTCCCACGTTTTCCGCGCGGAGCGCCCGGAAGACGGCGTCGCGGTCGGCCTTCAGCGCCTCGAGTCTCAGTTTTATTACGTACAGGTGGCGACCGTGCTTGACGTTCGCCGGCGTCGGTATTACCTCCAGGTCGTCGCGGCCGGCGAAAGCCGCGTCGTAGGTCGCCGCCAGCTCCCGGCGCCGCGCGTCGTCTCCGGCCAGGCGCGCGAGTTGCGAGTGCGCCAGCGCGGCGCTCGCGTCCGGCATGCGGTAGTTGCAGCCCGGGCCGCTTATGTCGTACGCGTATCCGGCGGCCGGGCCATGCCGGTCCGTCGCCGAGGTCGTCAAGCAGTGGTTGCGGAAAAGCCGGGCTTGCGCGGCGACGGCGTCGTCGTTCGTGGTCAGGGCTCCCCCCTCGCCGGCGGCGATCTGCTTTACGGCGTGGAAGGAGTAGCACGCCGCCCCGCCGAGGCCCCCCAGCGGCTCGCCCTCGTACGTCGCGCCGACGGCGTGGGCGCAATCCTGGATGAGGGCCAAGTTTTTCGCCCGGCATATTTCCTGAAGCGATTTCATGTCGCACGGCAGGCCCCCCATGTGGACGGCGACCAGGGCCCGGGTTTGGGGGCCGAGGCGCGTCTCGACGTCGCCGGGGTCCACGTTCAGGTCGTCGCCGACGTCCGCGATTACGGGCCGTCCTCCGGCCGCGATCGCCGCGGAGGCCGTGGCCGAGAACGTCAGCGCGGGGACGACGACCTCGTCGCCGGGCCGCAGCGGCACCGCCCGGTAAGCGATGTGGAGCGCCGCGGTGCAGCTCGAGACGGCGGCGGCGTGTGCGGCCCCCACGGCCGCGGCGAAGGCCCGCTCGAACGCGGGCACCGCGGGGCCGGTGGTGAGCCACCCGGAGTGCAGAACCTCCACCACCGCGCGCACGTCTTCCTCGGTCAAGACGGGGCGGGAGTACGGGAGGAATTCCTCGCGCACCGGCGCGCCGCCGTCGAGGGCCAGTTTATCCGCCATGCCTTATCACCCTGTTAGTTAGTCGCGGAAACGGACGATCGTAACACCCTCGTTGCCGCGGGGGCCCGGGCCGTACGAGGCCACCGCGGCGTGCGTCCGTAAGTAGTGACGAATGCCGTCGCGGAGGCGGCCGGTCCCGTGGCCGTGGATTATCTCGACGCTCGCCGTACGCGCCACTATCGCCCGGTCGAGGTAGCGGCCCAACTCGAGTATCGCATCCTCGACGGAATAACCTATGAGGTTCAGCGACGGCGACACCTCGGTATCCACGGAGACCCTGGCCCGCCCCTTCGGCGTCTTCCCGGCCGTGGGGCGGACGTCGTCGAGGTCGACCCAGGCTTCGACGCCGCTGAAGGTCACGCGCGCGCGCCCCCGGGCGGCGTCGACCTCCGTGACCTGGCCCGTGGTCGCCGTGCCGCGCACCTTGACCCAGGAGCCTTCCGAGACGTCGCCGGCGACGCCGGCTTCCGGGGCGGCCCGCGCCGCCAGCCGCTCCGCCTCCGCGGCCGCCGCTTTTTCGGCTTCCAAAAGTTTTTCGCGTTGTCCCTCCGCGGCGGCGACGTCGGCCTTTTGGCGCAGCTCGCGGATAATCAGGTTCGCCTGGCGCCGGGCCTCCCGCAGCACCTTGGCCGCCTCGGCGTAAGCCCCTTCCTGGAGGCGGGCGACGTTGGCGTCGTACCGGGTCCTCTCTTCTTGAAGCGCCGCCGATTTCGTTTCGTAATCGCGCTTCAGCGCGCCGAGTTCGTCGGCGAGCGCCGCGGCCTCGGCGTCGCGTTCCTCCAGGCGGGCGACCAGACGCTCCAGCGATTGTTCCTCTTCCCCCAGCGCCGCGAGCACGTCGGCGACCGCTTCGGCGGGGAAGGCGAGCCGCTCGAGGATGGCCACCGCCTCGCTCGTGCCCGGGCGCCCGGTCTTGAGCTCGTACGTGGGCGCGAGGGTCTCGGCGTCGAAATCGACGGCGGCGTTGACGAACCCCTCTTCCTCGAAGGCGAAGGTCTTGAGCTCGTCGTAGTGCGTGGTGCAGGCCACGAGGGCGCCCCGGTCCCGCAAGCGGCGGATGACGGTGCTCGCTATGGCGACGCCGTACTTCGGCGACGTGCCGACGCCCACCTCGTCCAGCAGGACGAGCGTGCTCTCGGTCGCCGCGTCCAGGAACCGGGCCACGTTGCTCATGTGGGCGGTGAACGTGCTCAGGTTGCCCTCGATGGAGGACTCGTCGCCGATGTCCGCGAAGATGCGGTCGAATTTCCCGGCGATGCTCCCTTCGGCCGCGGGCACCGGGACGCCGGCGAGCGCCATCGCCGTCAGAAGGCCCGCGGTCTTGAGGGCGACGGTCTTGCCGCCGTTGTTCGGCCCCGAGATGACCATCCCGACGTAGCCGTCGCCGAGCGAGAAGTCGATGGG
>DATKXQ010000403.1:0-2602 GCA_035528975.1 bacterium | reverse complement strand
TTCACGGGCAACTTGGGCATGTTCGTGGGCGGCCGGTGGCACCCGCTCGGCATCCTATCCGTGGCGGCGGCGCTCCGCGAAGCGGGCCACGACGTCCGCGTCTTCGACGGCGGCCTGATGACCGGGGACGAGATGATGCCGGCGCTCGAGGAGTTCGGCCCCGGGATGGTCGGGATGTACCTGACGACGTTCTCGTGGGGCGCCATGAACTCCCTCGCGGCGCGCATCCACCGCGAGATGCCGGGCGTGCACGTGGCGGTCGGCGGGCCGCTGGCGAGCGGGTGGAAGGACCGCGTCCTCCGCGAGTCGCCCCACCCCGACAGCGTCACCATCGGCGAGGGCGAGATTACCGCGGACGTGCTGGCCCGGACGCTCGAGGCGGGCGGCGACCTTTCGACCGTGGAGGGCATCGCCTACCGCGAGGACGGCGTCGCCCGCCTGAACCCGCCGCGCCCCCCCATCCCCGACATAAACGTCCTGCCCTTCCCGGCCCGCGACCTCGTCGACGTCGAGCGCTACGTCCCGCCCCTCGGCACGTACGAGCGGCTGCCCGCGCTCTACCTCTACACGTCGCGCGGCTGCAACGGCAAGTGCATCTTCTGCTGGCAGCTCAACGCCGAGGGCACGTACCGCGCCCGCAGCGCCGCGAAGGTCCTCGAGGAAATCGACCACGTCTACGAGACGTACCGGCCGAAAGAGATCCGCTTCTTCGACGACAACCTCGTCTACGACCGCGAGCGCATCCACGCCATCCTCGACGGCATCATCGAGCGCGACTACGACCTGACGTTCTACGGCTCCGCCCGCGTCGACGACGTCGACCGCGACGTCCTCCGCAAGATGAAGCAGGCCAAATTCTGGGGCATCCTGCTCGGCCTCGAGTCCGGCGTCCAGTCCTCGCTCGACGCGCTGGGAAAAGGGGTAACGGTCGAGCAGAACCGCCGCGCCGTGGCGTGGGCGCACGAGGCCGGCCTCAAGACCGTGACGCCCTTCATCTTCGGCATCCCGGGCGAGACCTTCGAGGACGGCCTGAAGTCCATCCAGTTCGCCATCGACGTCGACAGCGACGTCGCGAACTTCCACGCGCTGACCCCTTTCCCCGGGGCCGAGCTCTACGAGAACGTCGAGACATACGGCCGCGTCGCGACCGACAACGTCCTGGACTATACGTTCGAAGGGTGCGCGTTCGTGCCTTATACGATGACGCGGGAGCAGATCCAGGACCTCCGCGCGCTCGCCTTCCGGCGCTTCTACCGCCGGCCCCGGTACATCTGGAAGCGCCTTAAAGCGATACGGACCTGGACCGACATTAAAGTACTGCTGGCCGGCGGCTTCGCGTTCCTGCTCACGATGCTGTTCAAGAGGGAGTTCACGCCCCACGGCGCGCAGGTGTAAAGAACGTCCCAACCTCGGGGGGCCGCGGACGTCAAAACGGTACGCACAGCGCTCGCCCTTTCGCTCTCCCTCGCCGTGTCGGCCGGCGGCGACACCACCTTAAAATATGAAGTAACGCTCTCGCCCCGGAACGCGCGCGAGTTCCTGGGCGCCTTGGTCCTGGCGCTCTTCTTCGTGGCCGACGACGAGATAACGTGGCGGGAGGACGACGCCGGCCGCGTCGCCGTCGAGAACGCCGGCAAGTGCCTGATGGAAATCGACGCCGAGGCGCGGGAGGTCCGCTTCTTTTCCCTTTTCGAAAAGCGCTTCGTGCCGGTGGACCCGGCGCGCGCCGAGAAAATCCTGACGCTCATCGATTTCTTCCTGCGGCGGCGGCTCGAGCCGGGCGACGAGATCGCCCTCGATTATCCTTTAAAGGGTAAGACGTACCGCATCGACGCCCGGGCCGTAAGTCGGGGCGAATTCAAGCTCGCGGCCATGCCGGAGAAGGCGTTCCCGTGCACGCGCGTCGACGGCCTGATCACGGGCTGGGGCGACGAAAAGCAAACGACGGTCGAGGCGTACGTGGGAAGGGAGGGCGAGTTCGCCGGCAAGCTCCTCCGCATCTCGTTCAAGTTCACGGATTGGCCGCGCGTGACGCTCACGCTCGCCCGTTGCGCGAATTAAAAAAAGCGGCCCGGGCGGGCCGCCTCTTTCACCTCACCGATTAATACTAATCCCCGGCGCCCGACGCCTCCGCTTCCTCCCCTTCCGGCGGGGCCGGCGTCGTGATAACTATTATGGGGTTGACGAGGTACTTGCGGGCCGCGGCCGTCACGTCCTCGGCCGTCACCGCCATGATGCGCGCGTCGAAGTCGTCGCGCCAGTCGTACCCCAGGCCCACGAGCTCGTCGCGCGCCGCGAGCAGCGCCACGTCGCCGTTGGACTGCGCGTTGTAGAGCGCGTTCATGGTGAGCCAGTTCTCCCGCGCGAGCTCGAGCTCCTCGGGGGTTATGGGCTCCGCCTTGATCTTGGCGACCTCCTCCTCGACGGCGGCCAGGACCTCTTCGGCGTTCTCGGGCGCGGTGGCCGCGAAGATGCCGAAGTAGCCGGGGTCGGCGGCGGATACGTTGTAGGCGTGCACGACGTAGACGTGGCCGGCGCCCCGCAGCCGCTCGTGCAGCCGGCCGCCCGGGAGGTAGACGCCGGACAGGGCCGCGTCCAAGAG
>DATKXQ010000402.1:0-4715 GCA_035528975.1 bacterium | reverse complement strand
CGCCGGGTTTACCGCAGCGGCCGGCGCAGGATTTCGCGGGCCGCCTGCGCTATGCGGCAGTATTCGCGCGACGCTTTTTTGATGTCGCCCTCCTCGATCACGGAGAAAGCCGGGCAGCGGAAGCAATAGCGGTCGAGTTCGCAGCCCGCGCACTCCTCCGCGACGACGTCCGTGAGGGCCCGCACGCGCTCGACCTCGTCGGCCCGCCAGATCTCGGCGAGGGGCTTGGCGCGCACGTTGCCCAGGGCGAAGGGCAGCGAGACGCAAGGCCAGACGGTGCCGTAGGGGTCGATGGAGCAATTGTTGAATCCGGCGAGGCAGCTCAGCGCCCGTTTGTTGTAACGCACGGGCGAGGATAACTCCTCGTCGCAGGCGTCGCCGTCCTTGGACAGGGCCACGACCCAGTTCTTTATGATGCGGAAATAATCGCGGAGCTGTTCGTCGCTCATGCGCAGCGCCAGCGGGCCGGTGCCGCCGTCGTTGGTGACGGAGAGGTACGGCGAGTAGCGGAATTCGGCGCCGCACGACCGGGCGATCTCGTAGACGTCTTTCATCTCGCGGTAGTTGAAGTTCATCACGTTCATTTTCAATACGACGTTGGCGCCGAGTTCCCGCAGGAGTCGGGCCATCGCGACCACGCGTTCCCACGTCCCCTCCACGCCCACGAATTCGTCGTGGAGGGCCGGCGTCGCCGCGTGGAGCGATATCTCCACCGCGATGGGGTGGAGCGCGGCTATCTCGGCCGCGAGACGCTCGTCGAGCACCGCGCCCCCCGTGAAGACGCGCACCGCGAAGCGGCGCTCCCGGGCCGCCGCCAGGATGTCGAGGAAGTCGGGACGGAGCAGCGGTTCGCCGCCCGAGAGGGTCAGGAAGAGCGTCTCCATGGCGGCCAGTTGGTCGAACAGGTCCCGGTATTCGTCGAGGTCCAACTCGGCGGCGCCGGGGTCGGGGTCGGCCACGTAGCAGTGTTGGCAGCTCAGCGCGCACCGGTAGGTGAGGTTGCACATCACCGCTACCGGCGTACGGCTCATCGCGGTGGCGTATATAAGGTTGCGATAGATTCCCGGCTCTTGGTTCACGGCAGAAAAAACGCCGACGGCTCGCGCCCTCGGCTCCTCGCTTAGACGTATCGTTTAGGTTTCGTTCTTGGCCAGGATGCCCTTGGCCGCCAGCTCCTCCAGAAAAGACGCCAGGTCCGCCTCGATTTCGGCCGCGGGGGCGTCGAACTCGTCGCGCAGGACGCGGGCGATCTCGGCGTCGTCCGTGCCCTCGTCCAGCAGCTCCAAGACCCGGACGCCGGCGCCCTTTATGTTATGCAGCGTACTGTCGCGCGTCGTCAGGACGAAGTACTCGTCGCCGATCTTGCGGTACGCTATCTCTTTCTTTAGTAGTCGATAGGTCATAACGGCGGCGTCGCGCGCTCGTTAGGAGAAGGGAGCGGGGGGCCACCCGAGCTCGGGGCATTCGGCGTTCTGGAGTTTGAACCGGTAGTCGCAGAATTGCTCGTATCGCATGCCGTCGGCGCAGTAGCCGGGCGATTCTCGGTTCACGGAGCACCCCTGCGACGTCATCGTAAAGACCTTTTGGCTGCCTATCGACGGTCTATCGTACTTCTTCTTCACTCTATACCGTCCTCGACCTTGTTCCTTCGGCCGTACGGCCGTCGCTTGTTTCCTCGCAACGTTTATTCGGTTTAGAAGCCGTCGGTCAAGCCGGTTCATACGCGCGTCGGGTCACGCATATCTACGGTATGAAAGGAATCGAGCGGTGACCGCCTTTTCGCCGCCGGGGTTACGATTTCCCTACCGGGTTAGGAGGTATCTGGGTGCAGTACTCGTATTTGACTTTATAATCGAACGGGTAGCAGATGATGTACGTTATGTGGTCCTGGCAGACTCCCGGGCAATAGACGTTGACGTCGCACGCCTGCGACGCCAGCGAGAAGACCCGCTCGCTTCCGATAAATGGTTTCTCGTACCTACGCTTCATAACCGCCGTCCTTTAGTGATGTTTTTAATATATTACTAAACCCTTCCCGCGTCGCGGCCTCGTCCAGGGGGACGTCGACGACGAAGGCCGGCGCGCGTTGCGCCAACGCCGCGGCGCGTTCGAAAGCCGCCAACTTCAGCTCGGCGTCGGCTCCCTCGGGCACGAAGACGTTGGGCCACAGGTTCCGGGCGGTTTCGGCGGCGTCCACGGCCGCGCTCGCGAACGCGGCCCCCGGGCGGTGGAAAGTTATCGCGGCGAGCCGGCCGCCGCCGGCCGTTGGGCACTCAACGCCGGTCCCGCGGAAGGGGAGCCCCCACACGCGGCCGTCCGAGCCTACGACGTTCATCTCGTCGGAGTAGACGGTGAAAGGCCGCCCCAGCATGCGGGCCAGCGTCGACTTCCCGCTCTCGCTCGGGCCGCTCGAGACTATCGCGTCGTCGCCGTCGGCGAACGCCACCGAGTGCAAAACCAGACCCCCCGTACGATAACTCTCCCACAGGAAGATTTGCCGTAAAAAGGTTTCGAAGAACGCTCCGCTTTGGGGCGTAAGCCGGACTTCCCCTCGCCCGGCGGCGAGGTCGTATCGTCCCTCGCTCCCCTCGCGCCGGGTGCGGAACACGTTCCCCTCGCGCACCGATTCGGGCATCGCCGGCCCGTCCTCCTCCGCCGCGGCCTCGACGGTTACGACTCGGCCGGTTGCTTCCGGCGTTTCCTCCGCGCCGGCTTGCGCCAGGTGCGCCGCCATCTTCCGGGCCAATTCGGCGTCGCGGGCCGTTACGGTAACGCGCAGCCACGGCGGCCCGACGGCGAGTTTCACCGGTAGAGCGCCTTTATCTTGCCGAAGCTGACCGGCAATACCGCGTATTCCTCTTGTCCCCCCCAATCGATCTCGTGTTCGTATATATATTTCAAGTAGTCGGCGGCGAAGAATATGTGCGTGTCGTCCCGCGTCGCGAGGTCGCCCACGTAGTGCGATTCGCCGCAGGGGGCGTCGATCTTGAATTGCTCGCCTTCGTGGCGCGTGCCGTTGAGCTCGTATATCAAGACCCACCCGTCGACGTTGCCCAGGTTCAACACGACGTTGCGGTTCGTGGGAACGTGTCTTATGACGGTAGCCCCGTCCGGGTACTTGGCGCCGGGCCAGCTCGAGACGATGGAACCGCTCGCCTGGTAAAATTTGAAGACCTGCGTCGTCACCGCGTCGTTGTTCGCGACGTAGATGTAGTTCGCGTCGGCGGCCAGGCCGCTACCGGCCGCGGCTGCGGAGATGCCGTAACTCGCTACGACGGACCCGCCGGCCGCCGTTATTTTGAACAACCTCGCGGGGCTGCCCGTCTTGGCCCACAAGTATCCGGAAGAGTACGCGAGGCCGTACATGAAGTTACCCGAGGGTTTCGGCGCCGGGACGAACGAGCCCATTACGGACCCGGTATCCGGGTCGAGGCGATATATCATCATCGTTACGGAGTCGCCGAGGTACAGCGTGCCGGCGCCGAACGCCAGGCCGTAGGGGTATTTGGTCGGCGACGGGTACGAGGCCACGATCTTATCGCTCGCGGCCCAGGCCGGGACCGACGCCGAGGCGACTATGACCGAGGCGACGACGATTCTTCGGACGTATCGGCTGGTTATTAGCATAAAGGTTCCTCCGCGGGTGTCTTTCGGGACGTTCGCTACACTCCCCCACTACTAAATATAACAGACCCCGCAAATGAAGTCAAATTTTTATAGACATTCGAGTTGGGGTATGTTAGTATTTTGCCGGGTATTCGTAATACTTTATCCGGGGCAATCCCTTGTAGTTTAGGGGAAGGTTGAAGCTCTAAAGAGGGGACGTCATGAAAAATCATTACATCGCCATGGGCGCGGCGTTGTTGTGCGCGTCGGCAACTTCGGCTTTCGGCGTTTACAGTTACGCGGGCCAATGGGGCGAAGAGGGCTCAGGAAGCGGGCAATTTCAACAACCCGCGGCCTTGGCTATCGCCGATAACGGGGACGTTTACGTTGCGGACGCCGGTAACTACCGGGTTCAATATTTTAACCCCGTGGGGCGTTATCGGGGCCAGTGGGAAGCAAAGGAACCCGGCCCGGCCTACGCGCCCGGCGGCATTGACGTCGCGCCGTCGGGAAGCTACGGCCGCGGGGCCGTCTATACGACGGAATCGGTCGGCGCCCGCGTCGCGTACTTTACCCCTATCGGTAGGTATGAGGGGGGTTGGGGCTCGAGCGGTACCGGCAACGGCGAGTTCGATCACACCGAGGGCGTCGATGTGGCTTTTAATTACGTATACGTAGCTGACTCGAACAACCACCGGATACAGTATTTCACGCCGACCGGGGATTACGTAGGTCAGTGGGGTACGAACGGGAGCGGCAACGGCCAGTTTTGGTTTCCTACCGACGTCGCCACCGGCCCCAACCGCTTCGTTTACGTAGCGGATTATACCAACCACCGTATCCAGTATTTTACGCCTACGGGAAGTTACCTCGGCAAGTGGGGCTCTCAGGGAGACGGCGACGGCCAATTTTATTGTCCACGTTCCGTAGCTGTTGATTCCCGTGGTTGTGTTTTCGTTGCTGATTTTCTAAATTATCGAATACAATATTTTACTCCTACAGGAAGTTTCTTAGGTAAGTGGGGAAAGAAGGGAACAGAAGACGGAGAGTTCGATAAACCTTGTGGAATAGCTGTGGATTCTGGAAGAGTTTATGTGGCCGATACTTGG
>DATKXQ010000401.1:0-8908 GCA_035528975.1 bacterium | reverse complement strand
AACGCCTTGGCCTCCAGCGGGAACTTTTCGACGACGAAGGGACGGTCGAACTCTTCGGCCAGGGCCGTCTGCTCGTCGCCGCCCAGGTCCTCGCCCCACGGCAAGTCGCAACCCTTCGCCGCCAGGATATCGCGCGCGGCGTCGTACGTAACGCGGGGAAAGGGCGCCCGTACGCGCTCCAGGGCCGCCGTATCGCGTTCCACGACGGCCAACTCGGCGCGGTTATTTTCCAATACGGCCGCGACCACGGCCGTCACCAATTCCTCGCCGAGCTTCACGTTGCCGTCGTGGTCGAGGAACGCCACCTCCGGCTCGATCATCCAAAACTCCATCACGTGACGCCTGGTTTTGGATTTTTCGGCGCGGAACGTGGGGCCGGCGCAGTACACTTTCCCCAAAGCGGCGGCCGCGGCCTCGTTGTACAACTGGCCGCTCTGGCTCAGGTACGCGGGCCGGCCGAAATAATCCGTCTCGAACAGCGTCGTCGTACCCTCGCACGACGCGGGCGTCAGGATGGGCGCGTCGACGCGGTAAAAACCGCGTTCGTCGAAGAACCTCTCGATCGCGTGTTCGATCGCCGACCTGATTTTCAAAATAGCTTCCTGCCGCGAAGACCGCAACCACAGGTGGCGGCGGTCGAGCAGGAAATCAACGCCGTGGTCTTTCTTCCGGATGGGGTACTCCTCCGCGACGCCGAGTATCTCCAACTCTTTGACGAGGAGCTCGACGCCCCCCGGCGCCCGCGCGTCCGCGCGCACCGCGCCGAAGATGCGAACCGACGACTCGGTCGTGATGTCGCCGCAACGGCGGAACACCTCCTCCGAAACGTCGTCCGCCGCGCAGACCGCCTGGACGCGCGCGGTCCCGTCGCGGAGCTGCAGGAAATATATCTTCCCGCTGCTGCGGAAATTATATACCCACCCGGCGACCTCTACCGCGTCGCCGACGCGGGAGGGCAGCTCTTCGAGCCAGATACGAGTCATTTCTTACCGCCGGCAATGCCGGGTCGCTCCGGCCCGTGATACACGCCCCGCGCGCGGAGGTTCAGCCAGACCGCGAGGGCGCAACCGAACAATACGATACTCATGATCTGCGCCACCGTGAGATTCAAAATCAGCGGTTGATTGTCGCCCCGGAGAAACTCGATGGCGAAACGGTATATGGGGTAAATCATCAAGTATCCCCAGAATATCTGGCCGTCGAAACGGCGGCGCCGCCACATGAGCAGCAATATCGCGAATATCACCAGGTTGGCGGCGGCGGCGTAAAGCTGTACCGGGTGGAGGTGAATTTCCCCCACCGGTTGGCCCGAAAACAACGCCGTGAACGTAAGTTTGGCGATGTACTGGCCGGCGCCGCATTCCGGCGGAAAAACCACGCCCCAGGGCAGCGTCGTGGCCGTGCCGAAACAGCAACCGTTGAGAAAGCAGCCGACGCGCGTAATGGCGTAGCCGAGGGCTACCGAAGGCGCTACGAGGTCTCCCCCCAGCCAGGCCGGGATGCCCCGGCGCTTCATGAACGCTACCGCGGTCAATACGGCTGCGAAGAGGCCGCCGTAGAAGATAAGGCCGCCGTGCCATACCTGGACAATGGCGACCGGGTCCTTCAAGTACGAGGGCAGATTGAAGAGGATGTAGAAGACGCGCGCGCCCACGATGGCGGCGATAACGACCCAGAAGCCCATGTCGATGAAGTCGTTGTACTTCAATCCGACCTTCCGGGCGTGCCGCGCCGCGAGGAATATACCTAAGACAAACGCGACGGCGATCGCTATGCCGTACGACTTGATCGCCATCGTTTCGCTTATTCTCCAAATGATGGGGTACAATCGTACCTCCCTTGAAACCGCGGCGCGAGGCCGCTACCGGGCCTCGACGCTCAAGTCGTCGAAGTAAGCCGTGGCCCCACGGACCTCGAATCCCATGGGCCCTTTCATTAAGCCGATATCCGTAGCCCGTCCCACGACGGTACCGTTTACCTCCATCGTAAGGTCGCTACCCGAAACGCCGGCCGTTACGGTGAAGGGCGAGCCGACCGCGAGCGCCGGAACCCGGGACGTGGCCAGAACCAACGCTTTCCCTTTTCCGGCGATCTTCCTGATTCGGGCGATTTTTGTAGCCGGCAGAATTTCGAAGGAGTAACGGTCGCCGCCTTTCGGATTGACGCGCATCGACAAGCCCGCCCACCCGCTGTCGCTTTCCACCGATTGGACGAACACGACGCACGTCGCGGCGTAGTTGGTCCCGGGGTCGTGGTTAACGCCGACTAAAGCGTTCTTAATTTTCAACATCCCTTTCTCGGGTTTAACCAGCGTCTCGGAACCGGTTTGCCACACGGTGAAATCCTCGTCGGTCACGGCGGCGAAATCGTGCGTAAAAGCTTCGCCCCGGCCGCCAAGGGCCAACTCGTCGAAGGCCCCCGCGTAGTAAAGCGCCACGCCGATAACGGCGGCTACGACAAACAGGAGACCTACCACGACGATAGCGATACAACAACCCTTTTTCGATTTCTTCTTGGGCTCCACGGGAGGGATTTCTCCCGGCTCGCCATCGAGCGGCGGCGGCGCGGGGGCCGCGGGCGCGGGTTCGGGCGGCTTTGTTTCGGGGCCCGCCGGCTCGGGTTTCGCGGCGGCCTTCGTTGCCGTATCCTCCGCAACGTCCTCGTCCAGGCGCTCCAGCGCCTCATCTTCGGGCAAACGGGTTCCCTCCGCGGCCGGCTCTTTGACTGCCTTGCGGCCTTTATCCGCCGGTTTTCGCGCCGGTTTTTTCGGGGATTCCGGCGGTTTAGCCGGGGTCCCGGCCGCTTCGGCCTTTTCTACTTTCTCGCGTTTGGCGCCGCAATTAATACAAAAGGTCCCGCCGGGTTCGTACGGCGTCCCACAATTCGGGCAAAGCTCTTCCGCCATCTTCGACCTCCGCGTGCGTTTGCGGGGTTATTCCTCCAATTTCCTTAAAACGGTTTCCGCGCGCTCGATATTCCTGGCGGCCTTGGCATACAATTCGTCTCCGGAAGCTAATTGCTCCCCGTAGCCAATAGCCGCGGCGTAGTTGTGAGCCGTATACGCTTCGGTCCCCTTCATATAAACCGCGTAGTAATCCCGGCGCGGGCCGACCAACGGTACGTAAAATACGCGCGCAGATACCTACCCATCGAATTTTCCCTGAAGGAGCCCTTATTCTACAATGACGACCGGCGTGCCCGGCGAGACCATTCCGACCAGCGCGCCGGCGTCTTCGTTATACATCCTAACGCACCCGTGCGAAGCCGCAGTCCCGATACTGGGCGGCTCGTTCGTGCCGTGGATGCCGTAACCTTTTTTATTTATCCCGATAAACCAGTCGCCCAGGCCGTTATCCGGCCCCGGGGGGATAGCTTTGCCCTGCCAATACCACGTCGGCTTCTCCAAAGTAACCGTAACCTCGAATCGCCCCGCCGGCGTGGCCGTCTCCGGTTTGCCTATGGCGCAAGGCCAAATCCGCGTTATTTTCCCGCCCCCGAAGAAATACAGCGCTTTCTCCGACTTGCTAATTAATATGCCGTCCGCCGGGGCCTCGGCGAACTCGGGCTCGGGCGCATCCCACCCGATAACGACCTCGATGGTCTCCGAGCCGGCGGCCGCGACGACCCGGCCGAAACCCAACTCTTCCCTGACCCCTTCGGCCTGGAGTCGGAATCTGTCGTCACATAAAATCGTCGTCTCCGTTAAAGAGTAGTCCACCCTCCCCTCGCCGTTTGTATAATTTCTGATTTCCTCGGCGACTTCTATCCCGAGCTGCGCGGCGATATCCTTGCATACTCCCGCCCGCCCCGCGGCGTTCACGACCTCCAGCGGCGCCTCCGGCGCGCTATTTGTCGACGGCCGCGGGTTATCCGCGGCGCCGTTACAACTGACTAACGCCGCGGCAACGATCAACGCCGCGACGTTAAACATTCGGTTTTTGTAATCCGTCGCCACTGTAGTCTTATTCGAAGTAAGATACTACTTCTTCTCGCGGCCGGCGTTCCGGGGCTTTCGGCGCCGGCCTGGTTTTATCGCATTGCCCCAGCGCGATCATAGCGAGTAATTCCCATTTCCCCTCCGGCTTCACCAACGCCTCTATCTCTTCCTTCGCGACCAGCGGCCCCGTTATCCAACAACCCGCGTACCCGAACGCGTGCGCCGCCAGCAGCATATTCTCCACCGCGGCCGCAACGCTCTGCACCGACGCGTTCTCTCGCGTGCTAACCGAAAGCTCCGGCGCATACCTGTTCAACAACCGCTCGAGGAGAGCCCGATACGGCTCGACGAAACAACATATCAGGGCCGGCGCGCCGCCGAAGAAGGTAATGTACCGGACGTAGCCGTCGAAGCTCTTACGAGCGCTGGCTGAAGATATCCGTTCTTTAATTTCGCCGACCTTCTCGCTCACCGCATCTTTAATCTTATTTATTAAATTCCTATTCGTAATCACCGCGAAATGCCAGGGTTGCTGGTTCGAACCCGATGGCGCGTAAAGGCCACACTCGACGATGGCATCCAGGGCCGCGGCCGGGATCGGCTCGGAAGCCATCACCCTCACCGAACGGCGGCTTTTGATAAACCCAACGAATTCGCCGATATTGATCGCCACTTGATGCTACCTATTAATATTATAGAGGCAACGCATTGATATCTAAGTGGTTTCGATGTTCATCCGCAAGCGTTTTTTCGTGACGACGTTATGGGCTCGCGAGATCGGTTCCGGTATTCGGAAGCAAGGCGTGAGTTCCAATATTAGTTCCTCGGCCCATTCGAGGCGGCAGCGGTGGCCTACCGATACGTAGACCGGTTTTACGCCGGTACGGGTTCGTAATACGGTACCGACCCTTTCGCCGTTATGGTTTAACGCCTCGCGGGCCCCTTTCTTCTGCCCCAACCTTTTCGGTTCGTCTCCGACAAGGCGCGACTTGGCGCAACCGATAGTAGGGATATCGAGTAGAACGCCCAGATGCGAGGCGATGCCGAAGCGACGGGGATGCGCTATCCCCTGGCCGTCGACCAACAAAACGTCGATTTTGCCCTTCAGGGACTTCAAAATGTCGAAGCACAGGGGCGCTTCGCGGAAACTCAGCAGGCTCGGTACGTACGGGAAGGGTGTGGGCGCTTCGCGGCAGAACACCTCTTCGGTCTCGAGGTCGGGATAGGAAAGTATTACGACGGCGCCGACGTTCAACGACAGGCCGCGGTGGTACGCGACGTCCACGCCGGCGATGCGGCGTATGCGGCGGGGTTTAGCCGTAAATTTAACGTGGCACGCCAACTCCCGTTGCAGGGCTAAAGCCTTTTTAACGTCTTTCGGGAAATATGGTTTCATCGCGTTATTGGGTCCCGGACGGCTTGGTGATCGCCACCAGCACGACGCCGCTGCATATCAAGACCAAACCGGCCACCCTTACCCAGGTCACCTTGTCGTCGAAGAACCACCAGGAAAGGAAGAATACCAGGACGTACCCCAGCGCCACCATAGGGTACGCGTAGGATAATTCCGTGCGGCTCAAAACGATGAGCCAGGAAATGGAAGAAAGGCCGTAGCAGAACAGCCCCAGAAGTACGAACGGCTTAAGAATCGTCGCCAGCAGCGCCTTATTAAGGCCCGTAATCACGCCCTCGGTCGAAACGCCGTGTTTGAGGAAAATCTGGCCGGTGACGCCGAGCGCTACCGATAAAAGGATCAAAGCTATCGTCTTCACGTTACCTCCGCCGCGCCCGTGCGCGCGCTTGGTTCCGATTAACGGCGCCGCCGGCGGCGCCTGAAATCGCGGACCGCGTAATACAACCGCGCCGCCCGAGACGGCCTTAAGTACACCGCCTCATCGGAACAAGTTTCGTAACAGCAAAGGCACTGCATACATTTCGACGCGTCAATCGCGGCGGTTTCGCCCTTCATCCCCGCCGCGCCCACCGGACACGAGTCTACGCACCTGCCGCAGCCGGTGCACCGGTCGGCCGCGACGGCCGGCCTTATCACGAATTGGCGACCGGCGAACTTGAGCACGAGCCTCGGCAGGTGCCTCAGCCACAAGCTCCCGGGCGCGGCGACGTCGTCGAAGACCAGGTCCGTAGCTTTCGCGTTTACGAAAACGATCTCCGGCTCCGCGGGAGTCAGGCCGCGCTCGATGCTCGTTTTGACGGTCGGCACGTCGGCGACGTCGAAGCCCAGGATGCCCGCCAGCACGACGTCTATCGCCGCGGCGTTTTCGCCCCCGACCAGGAGGTTGAAATCCCTCGGCTCCCCCGACGCGGGGCCGTCCCCCTCCAACCCGACGATGCCGTCCACGAAGGTGAACGCCGGCTCGAGCGCCGGCAAAAGGTCGACGAGCAGCTCGGAAAAATCGTCCGGGTGGGGCGCCAACCTGTGGAGCTCCGCTTTCGCGAGGCCGGGGATTACGCCCAGGCAATTTTTCACGGCCCCCGTAAGGATCGTCAAAAAATGCGTTTTGAGTTTGGCGACGCCTATCACCGAAGCGCCGTCGCACGCCCTCGCGACGCGCACTTCGCTGAGGAACCTGCCGGCCACCGCCCGAACCACGGAACCCCCGGCCTCGAACGATACGAGCGGCACCCCCGCCTTCCGCGCGGCCGCCGCGGCGCCCGTATTCTCCCAGACCCTCTTTATCCCCTTTACGGCGCCGGCCGGGCTGTCGCCTATCGAAACCTCCCGGCCGCGGCGTTTCAATACGGTCGCCAATACTTCTATCAGGGCGGGATGCGTAGTAACCGCGCGCGCCGGCTCCCTGGCGGCCATAAGATTGGGCTTTACCAGTACCGGCCTTCCGGGCGGAGCTATCACATCCCACCCGCCGGCACCCTCGGCAATCGCCTCCACTGCCGGTAAAAGCTCCCGCTCCTCGTACGAGGAGGCTCGAGCGACAAACACTTTGGCGCCGGCGTTTCCGGTATTGTTACTCAATTTTAAGATTATGTGATTATAATAAACACCTTGAACTATTTCAAGTAAATTACGGCAAATTAAGCCTTTACGCGCTACCCCGCAAGCGAAAGCGCTCCGGCAAAAGGTCGCCGGCGCTTCGGGTGACGTAACCGCCGCGGCCGTCTTCCCAGATTACGACGGCCTGGGGACCCAATTCCGCTATTACCTCGCGGCAAGCCCCACAGGGCGACGCGGGCGGATCCGCGACGACGACGACGGCCAAAACCGACCGCGCGCCCCCGGCCACCGCCGCCGCCAAGGCCGCTCGTTCCGCACACAGACTCAACCCGTAAGAGGCGTTCTCGACGTTCGCGCCGGCGTAAATCCTGCCGTCGGCGCCGAGCGCCGCGGCGCCTACGGCGAATTTGGAATAGGGAGCGTACGCCCGCTCTCGGACCTCGCGCGCCACCGCCAACATCTCTGCGATTTTTCTTTCGTCCACGGCAACACCTTTCTAAAGAAAAGGCGTCGACTCGTTAGAACCGACGCCCCGGGGAGTATGCGGTACCGTCTACTCGGTATCGGTATAGGTAGCCGACCAGGGGCCGCCGCCGCCCCGCGAATGCACGATGAGCGAAAATTTGCCGCCGCCCGTGAGTTCGACAACATCGCCCTCGGACAGGTCGAATTCGCCGAGCTCGTTGCCCGTCTTACCCAAAACTTTGACGTAGACCTGGGCGTCGGACGGATAGTCGAAATCGACTTCGATTAAGTCGGACTCGGCGAAAACATCGAATTTGTTCGAATCGTTCGTGCCCCGCAGCTTGCCGGCGAACGTAGTAGTATCCCCCACCGTAGTCTTGGTGACCTTGCCTTCCTCGACTGCGGGCGCGGGTGTCGTTCCTCGACGGGCCCCCCGCGGCCTCCTCCTCCGCCACCGCCCTGGCAGCCGGCCGACAGGAGCAGGGACGCCCCGGCTGCAGCTACCGCATATAAATATGCGCGCCGATAAAGGCCGGGGCTTCTTACCGGCGGAGGCGAACCCGGGACGTTCCGTCGCGCCGATTTCGCGTTGACGGCCGCGGTACGCGGTGATATGCTGGCCTCCGTTATGCCCGTTTCGGCCATACTACTGGTAATCGCTTCCGGTTTCATCCTGGCGATTTGGAACCTTTTCGTAAAGAAAGCCGAGGACCCGTCGGTCTTCTTCCTGGGAGCGATCCTGTTTGCCCTGGCGCTATACACGCCGGCCTTCGTCCTATGGATCGCGCCCGGACTTGAGCCGCCGCCGCTCGAAGCCCTCGCCGCGACCGCGCTCGCCGGCCTGACCGAAGGGTTATACCTCGTACTGCTCACGCACACTTACCGGCGCGGCGACCTCTCGCTGGTATACCCGGTGAGCCGGGGTTCGGCTCCGATATTTATTCTGGCCGGCGGCATCCTGTTCCTCACGGAACGCGTCACGGCGTTCGGTTTCGTCGGGATCGCGTTCATCGTCGTCGGGATAGCCGCGGTCGCCTGGGCCGGCCGGGGCGCTCGCGTCACGTTTAGTACCGTAGCATTATCGATCCTGACGGGCGCCGCGATTGCCACCCACCACATATTTTACAAATGGGCGTTACGGTTCGTGTCTCCGTACGCGGTTATTTACGCGGCGTGGCTCGTAGCGGCCGCGACGTTAGCCGCCTATTGCCTGGCGACCCGGCCTTTCTTCAAAGCCGCTCGCTACATATACGACCATGCGCTATCCGCCGCGGCGGTGGGCGTTATCGCTATGGCCGGGTTTTTATGCGCGCTCGCGGCCCTCGATATGACGCTGGTATCGTACGTGGGCGCGGCCCGCAACGTCGGCATGGTATTCAGCGTGTTGTTCGGCGCGCGGTTTCTGGGTGAGGGGGCCGTGTGGCGCCGCCTGGCGGGCGCCGCCGCCATAACCGCGGGCGTCGTCGCTATGGCGTTCGCCTGACCTCGGCGAAAACCTCGAGGGTGGCTTCCGGCGAATAGTACAGCGCGAGAGC
>DATKXQ010000400.1:0-2882 GCA_035528975.1 bacterium | reverse complement strand
GTCGAAGGTGACGGCTAACTTCTTCGGGTCGAACTTGGCCATGGCTTTCTCCCTTTTAGTCGATAATATAGCATAAACGCCCACGCGCGGGCAAGGGGTAGGGGGGTGCGTTTTGTAATCGTGGCCCCGGCGCAAACGCATTTCCTTGAATAGAGGTCTGCGGCCTCGCCTTTTCTTTTGGGCCGCGGCGGTTTTTATCGTAATATAAGGCCGCGCGGCCGGGGGCGCGCAGGCGGAGTGCAGAGTTGAGCCGAAGAGAAAAAGTACTTGAGCTGATACTGCTGGCGGCGGTCGTCGTCTACGTCACCGCGGCGGCGGCGGCGCTTTTGCCGCGCCTCGAGGTCCCCCACTACGACTACTTCGATTACCTGTGGGTGGCGAAGTCGTTCGCGCAGGGCGAGCTGCCGGCCTCGTTCAAACGGGGCCCCCTCTACCCGGCGCTCATGGCGCTGGGCGCGACGTTCGCCGGCGGCGCGGACCCGTTCCTGCGGGCGGCGCGGGCCGTAAGCCTGGCGGCGACGCCGGCGGCGCTGCTGCTTATGTACGCGTTCGCGCGGCGGGCGCTGGGCCGCTGGGCGCTGCTGGCGGTGGCGTGGCTCGGGGCCTCGTCGGTATTCGCGTTTTACGGCGCCCAGCCCATCTGCGAGATGCTCTTCACGGCGCTCATCTTAGGGGCGCTCGTGGCGGCCGGGCGCGGCGCGTGGCCGTACGTCCTCGCCGGCCTGGCGGCCGCCACCCGCTACGAGGCGGTGGCGCTGGTGTTGGCCCTCCTGGCGTTCGACCTCCGCGGCGGCCGGCGGCTGCGCTCGGGCTGCTACGCCGCGGCGGCGCTCGCGCCGATGGGGGTCTGGCTCGCGCTATCGCTTTTCAGGGCCGGGCCGGTCCATCCCTACGTAGAGCAGTACCTCTCGTACCCGGCGTCGGGGTGGACCTTTGTGGAGAATATGGCGACGTTGCTGTGGGCGGCGAAGCCGCCGGCTTTACGGTTCGTCTCGTACGTCGGCGGGGTCGTGGCGGCGGGGGGCGCAGTATATGCCGCGGTACGGCACGGCGCGCGGTACGGCGCCGCGGCGGCGTTTCTCGCCGTCTACGTCGTCGCGCACGCCGTTTACCCCTGGCCGTTCGAGCGCTTCGTCCTGCCGGTCTTGCCGATAGCGACGGTGGGGTTGTGGGTGGGGGCGCGGGCGTTGGTGCGGCTCGCTTTCGCGCGGCGGTGGCTGCGCTACGCCTTGGGGGGAGCGGGGTTCGCGGCCGGCGTCGCGCTGCTCGTAGCGGCGGCGTTATACCTGGCGGGCGGCCATCCCCACCTGGCCGCGACGGCGCCGCCGATGATCCTCATAACCGCGGCCGCGGCCTACGGGACGCTGCGGCGGCCGGCGGCGTGGTACCGCGCGGCGGCGGCGCTGCTCCTGGTTGCGGTCGGCTCGGCGTACGTAGGTCGGAGCGCCGCGGACGCCCGGAAATACGTCGAGCTCGAGCAGGGCGGCCTTTCGTACAAGGGCGCGGCGGACTACCTCATCGCGACGGGCCGCCGGGGCCGGGTGGCGACGACGACGCCCTGGCTGTTGCGCTACTACCTCGACGGGCCGCCGCGGCGCGTCGTCGGCGTCGACGCGCTCCCCGTGCGCCGGTTCGAGGAGTTGGCCGGGGCGCTCAAGAAGGCGAAAGTGAAATTCATATTGGTGGACAGCCTGACGTGCGAGGTCCCGGACCCCCGGTGCCGGCTGCGGCCCGCCGGCGAGCTCCTGCTGCCGCTCTACGAGGGGCGCGCCGGGCCGCCGTATCGCCTCGTCGCGACGATCACCCGCCGCTACGAGACGGCCTACATCTACGAGCTCGAGTGACGGCCGGCCTTTAATGTGAATTTATTTGACAATTATAGTATGCTGGGTTAGTATGGGGAGCGTCGGCGTACGGAGCGTACGAGTAGGCGCGCCACAGGGGGTGGCAGATATGGCGAAGACGGGGGAACAACCCGGCGTAGGGTTGTACGTGTGCAGCAGCTGCGGCGCGCTGATCCGGCTCGAGGAACGGAATGACGCGCTGCCGCCTTGCCCCAACTGCGAAGGGACCGAGTACCGCTAAACCGGGCGACGGGCCCGCCACGGCGGGTACCGGCTCGAACGTTGGAGGGATCGTTATGGTCTACCGCGCGGGTTTACCGAGCCCGGAGACGGGCGTCTATCGGTGCGGCAACTGCGGCCACGAGGTGGCGGTGGCGATGCGCGACAAGTTTCCTCCTTGCCGGTGCGGCGAGGCGGACTGGGACGTGCGGCGCGGCGAAGATAAGGCGGAACGGGCGGAGCGGCCGCGAGAACGGCGCGTTCGGCTCTGACCCGAAGAGGCCGCGGCGCGGCTTCGACTATAAAAAATGAAACGGCGGCGCGGCTCGCGTTACCCATACTTGAGACGAACCCGAGTCGGCGGCGAGCGGCCGCGGCGCAGGCGTTTGAGGGACATAAAATAATGGGCTCGGCATTTCCGTTTTTTCTTGACAGAAACAGGCCGTTCTGTCATAATGGATATGGAGAGGTGTAATCCAACGTGCGAACGGCGGCGATAATTCTAATCAGCGTGGTGCTCGTCGGCGCGAGTTGGTCGGCGGACCCGGCTAATCAGGTCTTCATATCGGAGGTCCTCTACGATGCCGACGCCGACTCGCCGCCGCCGTTTATCGAGCTGTACGACGGCGCCCGGACCAACGTCCCGCTGGACGGCTGGCGGCTCCGGATCTCCACCAAGAACGGCACCGAAAAGGTGACGCTGCCCGAAGACGCCGTCATCCCGTACTGCGGCTTCTACCTCATAGGCCGCGAGCAGGACCGGAAGGCGTGGTCGAAGTTCTCCTATAAGCCCGATTTCTACTGCAACCTCTCCATGGA
>DATKXQ010000399.1:0-2721 GCA_035528975.1 bacterium | reverse complement strand
GTGAAGGTAGCGGGCTTAATTTTGCCGGTAGCCACCGCTTTGACCGGCCCGAAGCGTTCTTTGGCGCCGTTGAGCGTCACGGCTTCGAGTTCATACGCGTACTCTACGCCCGGCGCTACCGACGGGTCGAGATACCGGAAGGGCTTTTGCCCCGTTATCAGGTTGCGGTTTATCTTAACGTCCCGCGCCGGATCGTTGGCCGCGGAACGGTAGATGTTGAAGCCGGCGTACTCCGAATTCGGTTCCCAGTTGAGCTCGACCGCGCCGGGTACCGCCCGGGCCCAGAACTTTTCGACGCCGAGGTATATCTGCCAATATCGGTTGTAGGCCGCGTCCGAGTTCGCTCGCAGTTGGGAGAGGTTCATGCCGGCGACGACCGCGCACCCGTATTGGATGGTCTTGTTCCGGGCGCACGTGTGCGGCCCGCTCGACAGGCATATCCGCCAATCGTGGGGCTCTCCCTTTTCGGTCCACAGCCCCGAGGTCATGAGTTGCCATTTCTTTAAATCCGTATCGGGGTCTTCCATGATGCTGGGGACGCCCATGGTGTGGGGTTTGCCGTCGAGGATGCGAAGGCCGACGTAGGGGTGGCCCGTTTCGTCGTCGTGCATGTAGGGCATCTTGCGGCCGAAGTCGATGTGGACGTAGTCGTCGTCGTAGGAAGTGCTGCCGCCTATGTCGAAGTCGTAGTAAAGGCACAGAAAGGCGTTCGTGAGGTTGCGGCCCGAGTTGTTGCGGACGGAGTATTTGAATATGATGTAGTCGTCGTTAACGGCGCCTGACCACTGCATGCCGTGCTGCTCGACGACGAGGCCGATGGGACCGCTCTCTTTGGCGTCGCGGTCGTCCGCCGCCAGGTACGAGTCGAGGGCGCCTCGCTTCGTGATGTAAGACGGCCGCTGGTTCCAGCTCGAGCCGTCGCTCCACAGGAGGCCCAGCGTTTTATGCCACTCGACGCCTCCGCTCGCGTAGGGGAAGTTGCCGCTGACCCGCGGCGCTCCGAAGGCGTCAGTGCCGACCCAGAGTTGCCCGATGTAGAGCGTGGCGACGCCGGTCTGGCCGGGGTAGTTGCCGCTTCCGTGCCCCTCGGTATTTGATCCCACCCACAACGCGTCGGTCAATTTCAAATGGTAAAGGCCCGCGTCGTGGATGTTGTTGCTCTCGCCGTCAACGTAATAGGCCGCGTCGCCGTACTTGGCGTCCGCGGCCCATCCGGTCCCGACGATAACGAACAGCATTACCGCCGCCGTAATTATTGCCCTTCTCATATCCGCCTCCCGGTATGGGTTGGGGTTTATTTTCTGTCCGTCAATATGGAACGATAATAAGCTATAGAAGTCAAGATGATAATTTCGCGTTTATCATAAATTATCTACCTAATATTTTATAATTCACGTAGATACGATATTTATTGTGAAAAGAGTAACTTTCCTCCAATATTTCGTAAGTAAATCGAACCCCCCGTATCGGGCGGATGTCATAATCAATTGGATCGTAATATCTTATGTGTTTCAGTCGACGGTGGGGGAATCGGGGAGGGAAAACGTGAAAGGGTACCTAACGGTGACCGCGTCGCCGTCGGCGGGGCCGAAATCCCATTTCGTTACGGCGGCGGCCACGGCCTCTTCGAATAGCTTGCAGGCCGTCGTGGCCTCGGCGACGCCGCTCGCCGTTACGGCGCCCGTCCGGGCAATCGTAAATTTCACGACCACCGTTCCCTCGAGCGCGAGGCCGGCGTCGAGGTACGTATTGTAGATGGCGGCTATCTCTCGGGTGTGGCTTTCTATTACCCTGGCTATGTCCGCGGGGTCGCGGTCCTGCGCCGCCGCGAGAGAGGGCGCGAGTCCAAGCAGGACCGCGGAGACGGCGATGAGTTCGTTATATTTCATTTTATATCGCGGCGCCGACAACTAACGCGTAAATTATTTCGACGCGGCGTCCAGCCGCCTACCTCGTACTATAGAAGATAAAGGGGTAGGTTAGCGTAACGTCGTTCGCCGCCGGAGCGAAGGTCCACCGGTCAACGGCCCGCACCAGGGCTATCTCGAGCACTTTAACGTTGACCGTGGATTCGACGACCTCGACGGCCGCTACGCTTCCGGACCCCAGTATCGTAAATTTTAGTTTGAGTTTGCCGCCCGCGTTCGGATAACGGTTCAGGTAGTTCTCGTAAATTTCTTCGAGTTCGCGTTGTTTAATGTTTATTTCGGCCTGGATGTGCGCCGCCGTACGCTCGCCGCCGGGCGTTACCCCTTTCGTGGCCGGCGTCGGCTCTTCGCCGATATCGACGGTGGTGGCTATCTTGACCGCGGCGCGAGCTACTTCGTTCGCCGGCGAGACGCGCCCCTCGTTTTTGTCCAGGAGGAATATCGCCTCGGCGCTCGCCGCGTCCAGAAGGAAGGAATACCGGACGTCGTAGTGGCCGGGCAGCGTCTCGGCCGCGTCCCAGCTAATCCGTTGGACGGCGTGGTCTTCGGCCTCGAAGCCGAGCAGCAAACCCTCGAGCGCTTGCTCGACGTTCATGTAGTTACCGGCGCCGCGCCAGTTTTTTACGATCGCTATCGCCTCGTCCTCTCCCGCGGCCTGAGCGGCCGTCGCGGTAACGGCCGCGAGCAGGAGGGGAGTTAAAAAGCATTTACGCAACACGGCTCATTATATAACAACGTCCGGGAAATGGCAGTAAAAAAGCCGCGGTAGGCCGCGGCGGAAAGGTCCGGCGAG
>DATKXQ010000398.1:0-4742 GCA_035528975.1 bacterium | reverse complement strand
TGGGTAATTTGCCGTCGTCGCCGAGTATTTCGGGCGGCAGGCCGCCGGCCCCGGCGACTACCGGAAACGGCATCCCTTCGCGAAATTTGGCCAACGTCGCGGATTCCTCGCCGTAGACGACCGCGACCGCGGCGACCTCGTCGCCCAACTCCGCGTGCAGGAACCGCAGGAGCCGCAGCTGGGGGCCGACGGCCGCGACGCGCGGCGTCGTGAGGAGGACGACCGCGGCCTTGCCGGCCACGATTTCGTCGGCGGTGCGGCCGGCGGCGTCGGTGCCCGTTATTCCTTCCAGGGGGGACGCGCCGGCCGCGGCGGCCAACAATAGTATTATCCCGGACGTGAGCGACTTCATTTTTACTTCCGTTTCGCGTAACATATCACGGGGAGCTTGTTAATACAACGTCGAAAACCCGGGGGATGGCGGCCGTCCGATTTGCCTTGCCCCGCTCGGGAGCCGATGTTATAAAGAAGTTCCATGACTTTTCGGTTTTATAGGAGGCATACGTATGGCGATACGCACCGTGATTATGGGCGCCGCCGGGCGCGATTTCCACAACTTCAACGTATACTTCCGCGATAACGACGCGTACGACGTGGTCGCTTTCACCGCGGCCCAGATCCCGGATATCGCGGGCCGGGCGTACCCGCCGGAGCTCGCGGGGGCCCGATATCCCAAAGGGATTCCGATAATCCCGGAAGAAGAGCTCCCGGCGCTCATAGATACTGAAGCGGTAGAGCTCGTCGTCTTCGCCTACAGCGACGTCTCGCACGACTACGTTATGCATCGCGCGTCCATAGCGAACGCGGGGGGAGCCGACTTCGCCCTGCTCGGCTGGCGCCACACGGCCCTCACATCGCGCAAGCCGGTGGTCGCGGTCTGCGCGGTGCGGACGGGGGCCGGGAAGAGCCAGACGACGCGCCGCGTCGTGGAAATCCTGGCCGCGGCGGGGAAGAAAGTCGCCGTAATCCGGCACCCGATGCCCTACGGCGACCTCGTCCGGCAGACGGCGCAGCGCTTCGCGAGCTACGACGACCTCGACGCCGCGGGCTGCACCATCGAGGAGCGCGAGGAGTACGAACCCCACCTCGCGCGCGGCCACGTCGTTTTCGCCGGCGTGGATTACGAGAAGATACTGCGTATGGCGGAGGCCGAGGCGGACGTCGTCGTGTGGGACGGCGGCAACAACGACACGCCGTTCTACGTTTCGGACCTTCTCATAGTCGTGGCGGACCCGCTGCGGCCGGGCCACGAGCTTAAGTATTACCCCGGTGAGACCAATTTCCGCATGGCGGACGTCATATTGATAAATAAGGTCGATTCGGCGAGGCCGGAGGATATAGATATCGTGAAGGAGAACGCGGCCGCGGCCAACCCTTCGGCCGTAATAATCGAGGCCGAGTCGGAGGTCACGGCCGAGGACCCGGGCGCCATCGCCGGCAAGAGGGTCCTCTGCGTCGAGGACGGGCCGACGTTGACGCACGGCGAGATGTCGTACGGGGCCGCCGTCGTGGCGGCGAAGCGGGCCGGCGCCGCCGAGCTGGTGGACCCCCGGCCGTACCTCGTCGGCTCGCTCCGCGAGACCTTCGAGAAATACCCCCACATCGGCGCGCTCGTGCCGGCTATGGGGTACGGCGCCGAAATGGTGGCGGACCTCGAGGCCACCGTGAACGCGACGCCGGCGGACGTAGTCGTCGCCGGCACGCCCATCGACCTCGGCCGCATAATAAAAGTGAATAAACCAATCGTCCGCGTCCGTTACGACCTGAAAGTCGTAAGCGCGCCCACCCTCGAGGACGTTGTCCGGGAGCGGCTCAAGCTTTAATACCGAGGAGTGACGACGGTGGCAGCCGAAGCGCCCGACGGTTACGAGTTGGCCTGCCGCGGCCCGACGGTGGTGGCCCTGGGGGGCAACGCCGTCATCCGGAAGGGCCAGCGGGGCGACGTCTACGAGCAATTCGCCAACGCGCGCGAGTCGCTGGAGCCGCTCGTTCCGCTTATCGCGGCCGGCGCGCCGCTCGTCCTGACGCACGGCAACGGCCCCCAGGTGGGCGACCTCCTCCTTATGGCCGAGGCGGCGCGGGGCGAAGTCCCGGAGCTCCCGCTCGGCGTCCTGGTGGCCGACAGCCAGGGCCAGATGGGCTACATGCTACAGCAGTCGCTCAAGAACCGCCTTATCCGGGGGGGCATAGGCCGCGACGTCGTAACGGTGCTGACGCAGGTCGTGGTGGACCGCAACGACGACCGCCTGCAGCGGTTCACGAAACCGATCGGCCCGTTCTTCGACGAGGCCGCGGCGAAGCGGCGCATGGCGGATAAGGGCGGTGTGCTGAAGGAGGACGCGGGCCGCGGGTGGCGCCGCGTCGTCCCCTCGCCCACGCCGCGGGCGATAGTCGAGATAGATATAATCCGCGCGCTGCTGGCCGACGGCGACGTCGTGATCGCGTGCGGCGGCGGCGGCATCCCCGTCTACTACGAGGAGGACGGCCGCCTGGAGGGCGTCGACGCCGTGTGCGACAAAGACCTCGCGTCGGCGGTCCTGGCGCGGGACCTGGGGGCGCCGGTGTTCGTCTCGGCGACGTCCATCGAACGGGTATATATTAATTTCAACCAGCCGGACCAACGGCCCCTCGACGTCGTGACCTCGGCGGAGGCGCGGCAGTACCTCGACGCCGGCCACTTCGGCGAGGGGTCTATGAGGCCCAAAGTCGCGGCGATAATCAAGTTTTTGGAAAGCGGAGGCCGGCTGGGCGTCGTCACTACGCCGCAACTCGTACCCGCGGCCCTGCGGGGCGAGGCGGGAACGAGGTTCGTGCCGTAGGCGTCGGGGCCGCTCGCCCCGCCGGCGGAGCGATATCTGATTAACGAGCGAAGGGGGTACGACGGTGTTAAAATTAACGAAGCATTTTACGTGCGCGGCGCTGGGGATAGCGGCCGCGCTTTTCTGGGCCGCGTGTTCGGATTCGCCGACGGAGCCGGAAGCCCGGTGGGAACCGCCGGCCTACGCCGGCCAGTGGGGTTCTAAGGGCGCCGGCGACGGCCGGTTCAACTGGCCCACGGGCGTAGCCGTAGCCCCGAATGGGAACGTCTACGTCGCCGACTGCCTGAACGAACGCGTCCAGTATTTTACCGCTGCGGGTTCGTTTCTCGGCAAGTGGCGCGTGAAGGAAACGGCGGAAGCCCAATTCCTACGCCCCTGGGGCGTCGCGGTGGCGGCCGACGGGACCGTCTACGTCTCCGACAACGCCAACGACAACGTCCAGCGCTTCACCGCGAGCGGGAGTTTCCTCGTTCGATGGGGGGGCCACGGCACGGGCAAAGGCCGATTCGACGGGCCGATGGGGGTCGACGTCGCGGCCGACGGCACCGTCTACGTCGCCGATAACCGCAATAACCGCGTCCAGCGCTTCACGGCGGCGGGTTCGTTCGTCGGCGCGTGGGGCTCGTACGGCCCGGAGGACGGCGAGTTCCGCGGCCCCTACGACGTCGCCGCGGCCCCGGACGGCAACGTCTACGTTACGGACCATAACAACTCGCGGGTCCAGTACTTCACCGCGGCCGGCTCTTTTCTCGGCGCCTGGGGCGTCTACGGCTCGAGCGACGGCGAATTCAACTACGCCACGGCCGTCGCGGCCTCGGGCCTCGGGCCGATATACGTAACGGACGCCGGCATCGTCGGCAAAGTGGGGAACGACCGCGTCCAGGTCTTCACCCGGGCGGGCGACTATCTGGGGGCGTGGGGCAGCCACGGCTCGGGCGAGAGCCGGTTCAATATTCCCAACGGCATCGCGCTCGCGGCCGACGGCACCATCTACGTCGCCGACTCGGAAAACAACCGCATCGTGTACTTCCGCTAGGGGAAGGTCGGGACGTCGGCGGGTTTCCGCCGGACGTCTTCGGGGAGACGGCGCGGAGCAAGTGACTGAGGAAGGCGGGCGATGGTAGCTGTAATAGTAAGTCTGGCGGCGGGCATCGTCGGCGGCGCGTTCTTCATCCTGGCGTCCCCGTCTTACGGGATATGGTGGCTGGGGCTGGCGGCCCTGGTTCCCGTGTACTACGTTCGGCTCGTGTCGCGGTCGCGCGCCGCGGTACTGGCGCCGGCGGCCTTCGCCCTCGCCTTCGCCTTCCACAACGCCAAATGGCATTTCACGTTTATGGCCGACGCCAAAGCGTTAGCGGTTTTGGGGTGCGTCGCCTTCGCGCTGTTGTATTTCGTCGTGCTCGAGGTCGCGGCGGCGGCGGGGAGGCGCCGGCCCGCGCTGGCGCCGTTGGCCCTCCCGGCGCTCTGGGTCGGCGTCGATATTTTGCGGACGACGATACCGGGCATAAGGTTGGGGTGGTTCCCGCTCCTCGCGAATACGCAGGTGGGCAACGCGGCGCTGCTGCAGCTCGCGTCGTGGGGCGGCGTTCACGCCGTGACGTTCGCGACGGTGGGCATAGCCGCGGCGGCGGCGTATTGGCTTGTGCGGCCGCTGAACCCGTTCCGGGCGGCGTGGGCGCTGTTGTTCCTCGCGGCCTACGCCGCGGCGTGGCACGGCGGCGCCGGCGCGCTGCGCGCGCGAGCCGAGGGGCCGCGGCTGGCCGTGGCGTGCGTCCAGAACGGCCCGGTTCGGGGCTGGCGCGATTTCGATTTCCTGGCCGACTACGAGAGTCTCACGGCCGAGGCGACGGCCGGGGCGGCGGTCGACGTCGTCGTCTGGCCCGAGACGCTGTTCGCGAATTACGACGATGTCTCGACACGGGC
>DATKXQ010000397.1:0-2797 GCA_035528975.1 bacterium | reverse complement strand
CAACACCGGCCTGGCGCTGGTATGCGGCGAAATCACCACCGCCTGCTACGTCGACATACCCAAAATCGTTCGGGCTACCATAAAGGAAATCGGATACGTCAACGCCGAATACGGCTTCGATTCCCAGACCTGCGCGGTCCTCACGTCCATCGACGAACAATCGCCGGACATCGCCATCGGCGTCCTTCCCACCGATACCAAGGAACAGGGGGCCGGCGACCAGGGTATGATGTTCGGATTCGCGGTGGCCGAGACGCCGGAGCTGATGCCGCTGCCCATCACGCTGGCCCATAAGCTCGTGCGGCGGCTGGCCGCGGTCCGCCGCGACGGCGTGCTGCCCTGGCTCCGGCCCGACGGCAAATCCCAGGTCACGGTGGAATACGACGACGGCGAGCCGCGGCGGGTGGAAGCCGTCGTCATCGCGGCCCAACACCACCCCGAAGTATCTCCCGAGGAAATCCGCGCGGGCGTTCTCGAGCACGTGGTGCGCGAGGTCATACCGGCCGAGATGCTCGACGACGATACGAAGTACTACGTCAACCCGACGGGGCGATTCGTGCTCGGCGGCCCCCAGGCCGACGCGGGGCTGACGGGCCGCAAGATAATCGTGGATACGTACGGCGGCATGGGCCGGCACGGCGGCGGCTGCTTCTCGGGCAAGGACCCCTCCAAGGTCGACCGCTCCGGCGCGTACATGATGCGCCACGTCGCCAAGAACGTGGTGGCGGCGGGGCTGGCGACGCGGTGCGAGTTGGAGGTCTCCTACGCCATCGGCGTGGCGCACCCGATCTCGGTAACGGTGGAAACTTTCGGCACCGGGAAGATCGAGGACGGAAAAACCGCCGACCTCGTCCGGGACCTTTTCGACCTCCGGCCCGCGGCTATAATCGAGTACCTCGAGCTCCGGCGGCCCATATTCAAGCAGACCGCGGCCTACGGCCACTTCGGCCGCGAGGAGCCCGACTTCACCTGGGAAAAAACGCACCGCGCCGACGAGCTGCGTCGCGCCGCGGGATTGTAAATCGCGAGGGGAGAACATGCCGCACGACATTAAAGACCCCGCCCTGGCTCCCGCCGGAAAGCTGAAGATAGAATGGGCGGACCGGCACATGCCGGTCCTGACGCTCATCCGGGAACGCTTCGAGGCCGACCGGCCGCTTGAGGGCCAGCGGATCAGCGCCTGCCTCCACGTTACCACCGAGACCGCCAACCTGGCGCGCACGCTCGCCGCCGGCGGCGCGGAGGTATCCCTCTGCGCCTCGAACCCGCTCTCGACCTCCGACGAGGTCACGGCGTCCCTGGTCGAGGATTACGGCGTCTCCGTCTTCGCCGTCTACGGCGCCTCGCGCGAGCTCTACTACCAACACATCAACCAGGCCCTGGACCTCAAGCCCACGATCACCATGGACGACGGCGCCGACCTCGTCACGACGGTCCACACCGAGCGACGGGAGCTTCTGGAACATATCCGCGGCGGAACGGAGGAGACGACGACGGGCGTCATCCGCCTCCGGGCCATGGCGGAGAAGGGCGACCTCGTATACCCCATCGTCGCCGTCAACGACGCGCGCACCAAGCACCTGTTCGACAACCGCTACGGCACCGGCCAATCTTCGGTCGACGGCATATTGCGCGCCACCAATATGCTGTTCGCGGGGTCGACGGTCGTCGTGGCCGGGTACGGCTGGTGCGGCCGCGGCTTCGCCATGCGCGCCTGCGGCATGGGCGCCCACGTCGTCGTCACCGAAATCGACCCCGTGCGCGCGCTCGAGGCCCAGATGGACGGCTACCGCGCAATGACGATGGCGGAAGCCGCGCCGCTGGGGGACCTCTTCTGCACCCTCACCGGCGACGTTCACGTCCTCCGCGGCGAACACTTCGAGGCCATGAAGGACGGCGCCATCGTGGCCAACTCCGGCCACTTCAACGTAGAAATCGACCTGCCCGCTCTCGAGAAGATGGCCGCGTCTCGCCGCGTAATCCGGCCCGACGTCGAAGAATTCGAATTGCCGGACGGCCGGCGGATTTACGTGTTGGCCGAGGGGCGGCTCGTGAACCTCGCCGCGGCGGAAGGGCACCCGGCCGCCGTCATGGATATGTCCTTCGCCAACCAGGCCCTGGCCTCGGCCTACCTGAGCGCGAAGGCCGGCGACCTCGAAAAACAGGTATACGCCGTCCCCCGGGATATCGACGACGAAGTGGCCTGCCTCAAACTCCGGGCCATGGGCATAGGCATCGACACCCTCACCGACGAGCACGTGGAGTACCTCGCGTCCTGGCACATGGGGACGTAGCGGGACGACACCCGGCGCTTTCTCGAGGCGGGTTGACTACCCGCCTTCGTTTTGTATAATCGTAGGGGTCGGAAGGCGAAACCATGCGGGGCTTGAAAGTCAACCTCCTGGCGCGCGACGTGGAGCGAACGGGCCGCTTCGAGATATTCAGCAAGATTAAATCGGCCCGCGCGGACGCCGCACTCCTGAAAGAGCTGGACCGCATCTTCTACGAGTTCTCCCGCGGCGAGGCCGACCGCGTGACGCGGCGTTGGTATGCGATCATGCGCGACGGCGGCACGCCCACCTCCGAGCTCGCCAACGTCACGCTCGCCTACTACGAGAGGACCCTCCGGCGGCTCCGTCCCCACTACGAGCTCGACTTCGACCGGCGCCGAGAAAGAAGAACCGCCCGTTACCGCGGCGTGGACGCTTTCCTGAGGTGGCTCGGCCGCCAGGGGAAAATCCGCTTCCGTTCCCTGAAAATATCTTTCATCTCGCCCTCCGTCAACGTGCTCATACAA
>DATKXQ010000396.1:0-3903 GCA_035528975.1 bacterium | reverse complement strand
ACGCGTTCCTCCGGGCCCAACTCGCCGTCGAGCGCCCGGTGCATTTCTTCCCTGCATATCTCGCATTCTCTCGCCATCTTCATACTCCATTATTTCATACGAATTTCGCCAGTTTTTGTTGCAATTTCTCCCGGCCCCGATGTATGCGGGCCTTGACGGTGCCGAGCGGCATATCCAGCGCCGCGGCGATTTCCTCGTACGACAACCCTTCGCGGTGGCGCATTATCAGCGCGCCGCGGTACACCGGCGGAAGCGAGGCGAGGGCCTCGTCTATGGCCTGTTGGACCTCGGCGCGCTCGACGAGCTCGTCCGGCGCCAGCGACGAATCCGGGGCGTCGGCGACGCGGGCCTCCCCGCCGTTCTCATCCTTCCACACGAGGGGAACGGTCGGGACCTTTTTCTTGCGGAGCCAATCGAGACAGTGGTTGTGCGCGATGCGGTATAGATAAGGAGATACGGCCTTCGTGGGATCGAAATTCGAAAGGCCGAGGTAGAATTTGACGAACGCCTCCTGCGCCAGGTCTTCGGCGACGGTGGCGTTACCCACCAGGCGCCGGCAGAAGTTTATTATCGGGCCGCTATATTTTTTTACGAGGTCCTCGAACGCGGCCTCGTCGCCCGCGGCGGCCCGCTGCGCCAGCGCGCTGTCCGGCTCGAGATCGTCTGGGGACGTAGCCGTTTCCATAACGCAGACCGGTGCGCGGCAACGTATATACCGCGCCGCCCCCACCCGCCTTATATAAATACGAAAAAACTCCGGAGAAGTTGCGCGCGCTCTAAACGTACAAATCCGACAGCCGCGGCCCCGCCGGCCCTTCTTCCCCGGTTTTCGGGCAGGGCATGCGCCCCACCGCGACGCCGAAATCGGCCGCCGCCTCAAAACCCCGGCTTATTTGAACCAGCCCGGGCCGGAGGCCGCGGAGCGCTTCGGCGAGTGCGTCGAGGTCGGCGGTATGGCCGTCGGCATAGTAGAACGTTTCGCCCCCCGCCTCCCGGCTGCATACCGCCTTCCCGCCACGACTCGCGTCCGCCGGCGCGCCCGGCGCCCGCCAGAAGACGGCATCGCGCGGCCGCGGAAAGAGACGGAGGCGGACCCGCGTTATGAGGCCGGCGCGGCCCCGCGACCCTAAAAACAGTTTCGACAAATCGTACCCGGCGACGCCCTTTATAGTGCGGCGGCCCGTCGCGACGAGGTCCCCGTCGTCGTTGACGAAGGAGACGCCGAAGAGCAGCCGCTGGAGCTCGCCGTAGGCCGGCGCGAACGCGTTCGGCGGGTAGCACGCAACCAGGACGCCGGCCGCGGCGGCCGCGCCGCCCGCCGTCGCGAACGGCAGCCACAGCGGCGTCTCGGCCAGCCGCGCCGCCAACTCGCCGGCCGTCATCGTTGCCGGGACTTCGCAGTAGTAGTCGTCGGCCGCGACCGCGAACTCGCCCGTCAGGCCGACGCCCGGGCTGACGAGGACGGCGTCCGGCGGGAGGTCCCCCGTCGGCGGCTCGCCCCCCGACCACGGCCGCAAACGCCAACCGCGCTCGCGGCACAACGCCGTCAACGCCCGCGCCGCGGCCTCGTCGGCCAACGCCGCCGCCGGACGGCCGGCCGCCGTCGTCACGGCGTCTTTACCCAGTGCTTCCTCTATATCGGTAAACATCATTTCAGGGGGCCAATTCGGCGATAGCGTCTATTATACGCGCGGCGCCGCGGCCGTCGACGAGGCTCCTCCCCGCCGCGGCCATGGCGCGCCGCCGGCCCGCGTCGTCCCACAGCCGCCGCACTTCCTCGAGCGCGGCGCCGCCGGCCCGCAACTCGGCCGGCGGGAACGTCGCGACGGCGCCGGCTTCGGCGAACGCCGCGCACTCCGCCTCCTCCCGCGCCACGTGCGGAATCGAGACCGTGGGGACGCCGCCGCTCAGAAGCTCGTACTGGGTGATGCCGCCGGCGGCGAGGGCGAGGCGAGCGCGGCGGTAGAGCGGCAGCATATCGGCGGCCGGCGCGTGGACCGAAACGCGATGGGGGCCTTCGGCCGCCAGGGCCCGCGCCTCGTCGACGTGCCGATAGGCCGGCCCCAACGCCAGCTCCACGTCGAGCGGCGCCAGCGGCGCCAGCGCCGCGAGCGCCCGCCGCGCGTAGTCGTCGGCGTCGGAGCCGCCGAAGGTAACCAGGAGGCGGGCCCGGGCCGGGTCGTCCGCGGCGGGGGGCTCCTGGGCGAACGCCGGCGCGAGCGGTATGTACGCGGTTCCGACGAGGAAGCGCTGCGGCGGCCAGAGCTCCTCGTAGCGCGCGAACCCCGGCGCCGCGCCGCCATTCACGACGACGTGCGCCGCTATGGCCTCGCCCATATCGTCGACGGCGCAGGTCCACACGCCGGCCTCGCGCAGCCGCCGGTAGAAGGACGGGTCCTTGCCGCGCAGGTCCGTCACCAGCGGCCCGTCGCCGACGGCGTCGACTAAGAAGCGGACCTCCTCGTCCAAAGTCGGCGGCGCGACCGCGACGTCGGCGAAGCCGCGCTGCCGGACGGACGCCTGCGCCGCGGCGTCGTCGTTTAAGGCGAAGCGGGGGCGAAGGCCGCGGGCCGCCGCCTCCTCGGCCAGCGCCAGCGCCCGGGCGACGTGGCCCAAACCGATGGCGGCGCCGCCGTCCACGCGAAACCAGAAAACCCTCGTAGTCATAAATTATGAAGCGGCCCTAAGGCCGCCGCGTCGTTTGGCTCGAGCCCCGCGCCCCCTCATTTCGCAACTTACGGGCGAGACGCCGGTACCACCGCCGCAACTCCCGGTGCAACGACGCGTACGCCGCGCGCGCCGCCGCGGCGCCTCCCGCTCCCGCCGGCACGTTTCGCCCCAAGCTTATGTGCGCGTACTCGGACCGCATATCACGTCTTCTTGCCGCCGGCCCCGGCCCGCCTGATCTTCCGGATGTGGGAAAAGTGCAGGTACAACCAGGCCCCTATCGCGATGAGGATAACCGCGCCGATGACGACGTCGAATTTATGGAAATAGTGGCGCAGCTCCGGCCAACGCTCTCCCATCTTGAGGCCGACGTAGGCGAGGAAAAGGCACCACGGGAACGAGCCCACGAAGCTGTACAAGCAGAACTTCCCGAAGTGCATCCGCGCTATGCCGGCCGGAAGGCTTATAAAGGTCCGGATGACCGGCAGGAGCCGCGCTACGAAGACCGTGAGGGAACCGTACTTCGTGAAAAGCCAATCGGCCCAGGCCAGCTCCCGCTCCGACAACAGTATCCATTTGCCCCAGCGCTCGATGAACGGCCGGCCGCCATAGTACCCCGCGGCGTACGCCGCGACGGAGCCGACGAGGCAGCCGAAGGCGCCGGCCAGCGAAACCAGCCACAGGTCGAACCGGCCCGTCGCGACCAGGCTCCCGGCGAAAGGCATTATTATCTCGGAGGGCAGCGGGATGCAAGCGCTCTCGATGGCCATGCACACGACGACGCCGGCGTAACCCAGCGTCGAGATCACGTTCATGACCCAGGCGCCCACGGGTTCGATAATGGCATCGAAGATGTTCATCGGACTCCTAGACGCGACGGGGATTTCAATGGAAGAGGGCTTTGACGCGGCCGAGGCTCGCGGGCTCGACGCCGATCTCCGACCCGGGCTTCGGCTTCGCCCACGTCAGGAAGTTCTTCATAACCTCGGCCCGTTTGCCATCGCCCAGGATATTCTCAAAGGGGCAGGAGAAAAGGACGATTTTGTACGTCCCACCGTTGGATTTCTTTCCCTCGGCGCGGATTACGCCGCGGTGGTGACGTTTCTGCTCGAGGTCCTCCCACCACGCGGACGCGGCGCCCCCCGGGGCCGGCTCGAGCTGGTCCGGGAAATTCTTGTGGTGCCGCCAGTTGATCGTATATGTATCTTTGATGATGGGGTCCGAGCCGCTGCCGAC
>DATKXQ010000395.1:0-4095 GCA_035528975.1 bacterium | reverse complement strand
GCCGGCACGAGAAGGCTTTTTTCATATATCTGGCCCCGGAAGTACGAGAAAGCCGCGGCGGCGAGAGTCGCGGTCAGCGCGCCGACGCCGACGACGCCCCAGCCCAGCAGGTCGGAGGCCAACCCCAGGATGAAACCGCAGACTATCGCCGGAACGCCGCCGAGGGCGAGGGCCAGGTAAACGACGGTGGTTAAGGTGAGGTCCGGGACGGCGGCCTCGGGCAGGATGCGCGGCAGAACGGCGTGGTGGCCGTACACCACCGCGGCTATGACGATTACGTATCGGAGGAATATCCGCACTGCCGGCCCTTAACCGCGCCCCGCAGGAGAGGCGCCGTGTTTATATTATCAATATCGCGGCCTCGACGCAACGTAATATAAAAAGGGAGCGCGTCGCCACGCTCCCTTCGCGTCAATCTCGGTTGCCGTTACATCAAGCCCGCGACGGTGGTGGAGAGATTGGTCGCGGACTCGACGAGCGCCGGCGCGTCGGTGCCGACCTGCTCGAGCGCCGCTTGCCCTTGCGTCAACTTATCTTTTTTACTCGTGAGGTCTTTGACGGCAAGGGGGTTCTTGGTAATCTGGTCGGCGAGGTCCGTCAAGGCGTTCGGAATTTCGGCGATGAGCTCGGTGGAGCTCGCGACGACGGCGTTCAGGTCGTCGGGGACGGTCGCAAGCGCTTCGACTTGCGCCTGGAGTTTGGCCTTGTCCTCGTCGGTGACGGCGTTTTTAAGTTCGGCGATTTTGGCGGGGTCGCTCATGAGGTCGGCGATGCCGTGGGCCTCGGCGATCGCCGCGAGCGTGGCTTCGGCGCCGTCGATTTTGGCCTTCGCCGCCTCTACCGCGGTGGATACGGCGCCGATCTTGGCGATCAGCTCGTCCAACTTTTTGGTGTCGACCTTACCGCCGCCGGGCAGGCCGATAGCCCCGGCCGTCGCCGCGGCGACCAGCGCCAACGCGCATAACGCTACGAGATACTTCTTCATTTTACCTCCTTAACGAATGAATTAATTATAAATTCCCATAGCGCATTATATATGCGACGCGCTTCGATGTCAAGCTTTACTTCTCGGGACGCGCGCCCAGGCGCCACTCCTCGGGCCGCGCCGCGTCCTCGGCCCGGGCGGTCAGGGTTCCGAGCTCGCCGGCCGCCGACCATACGCGCGCCTCGGCTTCCTTCCGCGCCCGCGCGTCGGAGTAGCGCAGCGTCAGCGCCGCCGCCCGCGGCCAGTCCTCCCGCCGCGCAGGTCGTAGAAGCGTCACCGGGCTCCCCACGCCCTCGACCTCGAAGGCCGCGGCATCTTCGTCGAGGTATTCCAGGAGCCGTTCATTTTCGCCCTCGTTGCGGCCGACCACGGCCTTGGCGCCGGAGGGGAGACGGAATTGGCGCCCGAGCTTCAGGAGGTTTATATCGCGCAAACGGTCCTCGCCGTGGGCGAACGCGTCCGCGAGCCGGGCGGCGAAATTTTTGTCGGTTAACAGGCATCCGCCGGCCGGGCACGGGTAGTCGGTAACGCCCATCTCCGCGGCGAGAGCGATTTGCTTTTTCCGGGAACGTCCGCGGATATCCAGGAGCCTCGAGCGGTCCACGAGGTTTTCGTTCTCCGCCTCGGTGGGTTTGAAGAGATGCGCGGAGAGCGGCCGAAGGATTTTACCTTCCAGGCCGGCCTCCCTTGCGATGAGCGCGAGCGCGCGGCGGTGCTGCGACATCGGCCTCTGGGCCAGGACCTCGCCGGTGAAGCAGAAAGCCGCTCCCCTGTTTCGCATTAATTCCTTGGCCCGCCGTAGAATGAAAATTCTGCAATCGATGCAGGGGTTCATGGCGCTGCCGCGGCCGTGGCGGGGGTTCTTCACCAGCTCGACGTATTCCTCGCCGGCAAATTCGGTTACGATCTCGACGCCGACGCGGGCCGCGGCTGCTACCGCGCCACAGCCGCCTTTACTCTCGCAAGTGCAGAACGGCGTACGCAGGTTGTAAGCGATGACTTCAATGCCTTGATCGACGAGGAGTTTTACGGCGAGCGTGCTGTCGAGGCCGCCCGAGAGCAAACCGACGGCTTTAATTTTTTTGGAGGGGGTTGTCACGGCTCGAGCGGCGCGTCCTTCTCTTCGGCGTTCTCGCGTTTTTTATCTTTTTCGACGAAGCGGTAGACCTTCTCGCCCTCTTTAACCAGGCCCAGTTCCTCCCGCGCCAGTTTCTCCACCGCCTCCGGGTCGTCGAGGCGGCTAAGCTCCTCGCGGAGGCGTACGTTTTCGGCGCGCATTTCTTGAAGCTCGAGCCGGAGGCGCTCGTTCTCTCGCGCGAGCTCGTGGCGGCGCAAGTACCCGTGGCGACTGAAGACGAAGACGTAGGCCAGGAGCGCGGCCAAAGCGAGTACGGCGACGACGGCCGCTATGAACCGCCGCCGCCGGGTCTTGGCGGCGTAGATAGTTTCGCGCGTGCGGGCCACTACGTTCGGAAAGATCGGATGGTGCGCGCGCCGGCGAATCGGGCCGACGAACCCAGGTCCTCTTCGATCCGCATGAGCTCGTTATATTTCGCGACCCGTTCGGAGCGCGCCGGCGCCCCGGTCTTTATCTGGCCGGCGCCGACGGCGACGACGAAGTCGGCGATGAAAGTGTCTTCCGTCTCGCCGGAGCGGTGCGAAACGACGGCGCTGTAGCCGTGCCGGGAGGCGAGCTCCACCGCGGCGACCGTCTCGGTCACCGTACCGATCTGGTTGAGTTTTATAAGGACCGAGTTGGCGGCGCCCTCGTCGATGCCCCGTTGGAGCCGTTCGGGGTTGGTCACGAAGAGGTCGTCGCCGACCAGTTGGACATCGGCGCCGAGTTCGGCGGTCAACAGTTTCCACCCGTCCCAATCGTCTTCGGCCAGGCCGTCCTCGAGCGAGACGATGGGGTACGACGCGAGCCACCGGCCGTAGAGCTCTACCACCTCCGCGGCCGAAAGCTTCGCGCCGTCGAGGTGGTATTTCCCTTTGTCGTAGAAGGAGGAGGCCGCGGCGTCGAGGGCGAGGCCGACGTTTTCGCCGGGGGCGTAACCCGCGGCCGCGATGGCCTCCCCGACGAGCTGCAGCGCTTCCTCGTTGGACTTTAAGTCGGGGGCGAAGCCGCCCTCGTCGCCGACGCCGGTCGCGAGGCCCCGCTTCTTGAGCACCTTCTTGAGCGCGTGGTAGATCTCGGCGCCGGCGCGCAGCGCCTCCGCGAACGACGGCGCGCCGTACGGCACGACCATGAACTCCTGGATGTCGACGTTGTTGTCGGCGTGGGCGCCGCCGTTGAGGATGTTGAACATCGGCACGGGCAGCAGCCGCGCCGAGACGCCGCCCAGGTACCTGTACAGCGGCAGGCCGAAGAAGTCCGCGGCGGCGCGGGCGGACGCCAGCGAGGCGCCCAGGATGGCGTTGGCGCCGAACTTCGTCTTGTTGTCGGTCCCGTCCAGCTCCACCAGGATCTGGTCGACGGCGGCCTGGTCCGCGGCGTCGGCCCCCAGCAGCGCGTCGGCGATGGGGCCGTTGACGTTGGCCACGGCCTGCAGCACGCCCTTGCCGCCGAAGCGCGCGGCGTCGTCGTCGCGCAGCTCGCAGGCCTCGAACTCGCCGGTGCTCGCGCCGGAGGGGACGGCGGCGCGCCCCCGGGCGCCCGATTCGGTGTACACGTCCACCTCCACGGTGGGGTTGCCGCGGCTGTCCAGAATCTCGCGTCCTAATACGTCGACGATGGTGGTCATGATATCCTCCGTGGTTAAAGCTTTCGGGGATATTAACACCGCGGGCGCGAAAAATCTACGGTTAACGAAAACGGGCGGCCCGGCGGCCGCCCGTTATCCCCGCGCGTGCGGGATGATTACTTGACGAACTTCATCAGCTCGGCGGCGACGTCGGCCGGGTCGACGAACTTGACGTTCGGGCCGCAGTCGCCCATTATTTCCTTCGCCTGGGCGGCGTCCTCTTTCGGAATGATGACGAATACCGGGATGCTGTGGATGGCGCAGGGTTTGAGGAGGTCCGAGGCGCAGACGTTGGAGCCCTCGAGCGGGAGGAACTTGTGGAAGTAGCCGACGACGGCGACGATGCCGTCGGCGGGGTTTATGTAA
>DATKXQ010000394.1:0-8155 GCA_035528975.1 bacterium | reverse complement strand
ATCGTGGAGCCGCGGGAGATACTGAAGGCCATCGGCGTCGACGTCGTCGAGATGCCGCTATCGAAGAATACGTCGCGGTGCTGCGGCGGCGGCGGCGGCATCATAACCTCGGTGCCCGACCTCTCGAACCGGCTGGCGGTCTCGCGGGCGGAGCAGGCCGCGGCGACGGGCGCCGATACGGTCGTAACCGTTTGCCCCACGTGCGAGCTCACGCTCCGCAACGGCGCCCAGGCCATCGGCGGCAACGGCGACGGCCTCAAAGTGGCCAACCTCCTCGACCTGGTGTGGAAGGCCATCAAGTAGCGATGAAAGTCTACGACTTAGGGCTGCGGCCGAAACTCGACTCCATGCTGTGCTTCCACGCGCTGGCACACCTGGGGCGCGAGGGGCTGATGCTGGTCTCGCCGGCCTCCCCCATCGCCTGCGTGGGCTACTTCCAGGACACGCGGGAGGTCATAGACCTCGACTTCTGCCTGAGGAACGGCCTGGAGGTCATGCGGCGCGAGGTCGGCGGCGGCGCGACCCTCCTCGATTCGAGCCAGGTCTTCTACCAGGTGATCCTCCGCAAGGATAACCCGCTCGTGCCGCCTTCCGTGGACGGCGTCTACCGCAAGTTCTCGCAGCCGGCGGTCGACGCCTACGGCGACCTCGGCGTAGAGGTCTCGTTCCGGCCCATCAACGACCTCGTGACGCGGGAAGGCCGCAAGATAGCCGGCGAGGGCGGCGCCGACATCGGGCCCTGTATGGCGTTCGTGGGCGGCATCCTGCTGGACTTCGACTACGAGCTGATGCCCCACATCCTGAAGGTGCCGGACGAGAAGTTCCGCGACAAGTTCTACAAGTCGCTCGCGGAGAACCTAACCACCCTGCGCCGGGAGACGGGCCGGCTGGTGCCGCGCGAGGAAGTGACGACCGCGCTCCGGGGCCGGTTCGCGGAGGTCCTGGGGCCGCTGGAAGAGGCGCCGCTGGACGACGAGCTCCGCGCCAAAATGCGCGAGCTGGAGGCGCGGTTCCGCTCCGACGAGTTCCTGTTCCGTAAGATACGCAGGCCGGCCGCCCGCGAGACGCGCGTGCGCGAGGGCGTCCGCTTCGTCGACGGCGTCCACAAGGCGCCGGGCGGCCTGCTGAGCTGCTACGCCGAAGTGGTGGAAGACGTAATCGACGACGTATCCATAACGGGCGACTTCACCATGGTGCCGCGGGCGGGCCTCGAGGAGTTGGAGGGCGCCATCGTCGGCGCGCCGTACGCGGCGCCGCCGGTGCGGGACGCGATCGATCGTTTCTACCGGACGCGCGGCGTTGATACGCCCGGCGTCGGCGCGGCGGATTACCTGGCGGCTCTGGGTATAGCGCCGTAGCGCCCCGGTATTTTATGCGGCTTCATTCGCCGCTTGCATAAACAACTTCAACATCACACTACATGGAGGTTCATATAATGGCGAAGAAAAAGGGTACCTGGAAGGCGCCCTGGCTTCAGCACGTAGCGGCCGAGCCGCCCCCGGGCACGAAGGACCACCCGCTGGCGGACGTCGACGAGCCCAACCTCTTCCGCGACCAGTTCCCGTACTCCGAAGTCCCGAAACTGGCCTTCGACGGCGAAACGGTGCCGTTGGCTCCCGCCGAGGACATCTGGGTGACGGACACCACTTTCCGCGACGGCCAACAAGCGCGGCCGCCGTACGAGGTGGAAGACGTCGTCCACGTCTACAAGCTCCTGAACCGGCTGGGCGGGCCGAACGGCGTCGTGCGGCAGTCCGAGTTCTTCCTGTACAGCGAGAAGGACCGGGAGGCGTTGGAGAAATGCCAGGAACTCGGCTACGAGTATCCGGAGATTACCGGGTGGATCCGCGCCGTTCCGGCCGACTTCGAGCTCGTCAAGCAGGTGGGCCTGGAGGAGACCGGAATCCTGACGTCCATCTCCGACTACCACATCTTCATGAAGTTCAAGAAGACGCGGGCGCAGGTCCTGGAGAACTTCATGAAAGTGGTCGGCGCCGCCGCGGAGGCCGGCCTGAAAGCGGTCCGGTGCCACTTCGAGGACATGACCCGGGCCGACTTCTGGGGAACGGTAGTCCCGTTCGCGGAACGGCTTATGCGGTTCTCCGAAGAAAGCGGCATGAAGATAAGGATCCGCATCTGCGATACGATGGGTTACGGCGTGCCGTGGGCCGAGGCCGCGCTGCCGCGCAGCGTCCCGAAGCTGGTGTACTACCTACGGACCGAGCTGGGGATCCCGCACGACCAGCTCGAGTTCCACGGCCACAACGACTTCCACCTCGTCCTCGCCAACCCGGTCGCGGCGTGGCTGTACGGGTGTTCGGCGGCCAACGCCTCGCTTTTGGGGATCGGCGAGCGGACCGGCAACTCGCCGCTGGAGGCGCTCTGCGTCAAATACGCGAGCCTCAAGGGAACGGTCGACGGCATGGACCTGACCGCGATCAAGGAAATCGCGGAGTACTTCAGCAAGAATATGGGTTGGCCCGTACCGTCCAACTACCCGTTCGCCGGGAACGAATTCAACGTAACCCGCGCCGGCATCCACGCCGACGGCGTCATCAAGAACGAGGAGATCTACAACATCTTCGACACCGGGGACATCCTGGGACGGCCGCTGGGCATCTCGGTCACGGACAAGTCGGGCGTGGCCGGCATCGCGCTGTGGCTCAACCGGTACCTCGGCCTGGAAGGCGAAAACCAGATAGACAAACGTCACCCCGGGATACAGGCCATCGCGAAATGGGTGGAAGAGCAGTACGCCGCCCGCAGGACGACGGCCATATCCAGCGAGGAGATGCTCGAGCAGGCCCAAAAGCACCTCGCCGACCTCTTCGCCTGAGGTCGCGGCCGGCCGGCCCAAGCCATGTCGACGCCGCGACGGGGGGAGAAACGCGACGACGAGCGGGTCCCGCTGTTCATCTACGGGACCTTGACGGACGCGTATGTCTTCACCGTGATTACGGGCGAGAAACCGCAGGCGCGAGAAGCGGTACTCGAGGGCTACGAGAAGGTAAGCTCGCTCCAATCCTTCCCCTACGTCACGCCCCGCGCCGGCGCGAGGGTCGAGGGTCTGCTCGTCACGGGGCTCAGCGCCAAGGCCCTCGCGCAGCTCGACCAATACGAAGCCGAGGGAGAGCTGTACGTGCGACGGAAGGCGGTGGTGCAAACGGGAGCCGGCGCCGAGGAGGCGTACGTCTACGCCGCCGGGCCGGAGCTGGTATCCTTCACGCCGCCGCCGGACCTCGAGGTGGCCGACCGCGTCGCCGAGTTCATCAAGCGCCGCATCGAGGGGACCATAGCCGCGGAGGTGCCGGCGCAGAGCCAGATCCGCGAGCTCGAGATCCGCGCCCGCGGCGAGCTTTTGGGCGACGCCGTGGAGGAGCTGGTGCGGGAGCACTTCGACCACCCCGGCCTCCCGTCGTTCGTCGTAAAACACACCCTCGCGGAATCGGGGTTGCCCTCGCTCCGGTGGCTGGGGCGGGAGGAAGCCGCCCTCACATACGCCCCTCACTACCTGCGCCTTATCGTAAAGACGATTATATTCAACCAGCTCGAGGAGAGGGTGCGCCGCGACTTCCGGGGCGCGGTCCGCGTGACCGACAAATACTACGAACACGCCGTCTCGTCGTTGGCGGCGCTGCAGTTCGTGGCCGACGATCTGGGGCCGGTGGGCGAGATAATGGAATCGTTGGGCGTCGCGGACTACGACGCCGAGCTGGAGTACATCGACTACGCCGTCGCGGCCATGTTCATCGCCGACGAGCTTTACGAACGCGAACGTCTCGCGCCGTACGTCGAGCGCATCAAGGACCGGCGGGCGCGGGGCGGCGAGCCGTTGGGCTGCGAAGTCGAGTTCAGCCCGTTGGGGGCCGACATTATAGGGGCCGCCCCCGACGAAGACCCCGCGTTCGACGGCTTCTACTACTTCGACGATTTCGACCTCGCCGGGCGGCTGTGGAAGCTCGGCGGCCACGTCGACAACCACCGCGTCGTTACGCCCGGCCGGGGGCGCGTGCGCGGCTTCCTGGAGTTCGCGCTCGGCCGCTACAAGATATTGGGCGACCTCTCCAAGCCGGTGACCGCGGACCCGGCGATACTCTCGGACCTGGCCAACGCCGCGGTGGCGTTCGCCGAGATGAAGCCCCACAGCCTCCACCTGTCGCTCCAGCTGGAGGAGGGCCGCCCCGTAGGGCCGCCGCCGCCGCCCCGGCACTTGATATGCCTTCTCATCCTGGGGGGCGACGTAAATTTGGACGAGGGCTACGTGCTGCGCGAAAAGCGCGTGTACGGCCGGGAGATATACAACCAATTCACGGGCCTCGATTTCTCGCGCTACAACCGGCACCGCCGCCGGCCCGACGACGACCGGCCGGCCCGCGTAATCGAGTACGAATTCCCCCGGCTCTTCTTCGAGCATTCCTACGTCGACCTCGTCATGGCGCTCAAGGGATTCCAGCTCGCGACCAACCCGCCGCCGCTCGACCTCTCGCCCGACTCGCCCCACCTGGCGTACAACCGCGACGTGGAACGGGAGCTGCTCACCTGGGCCGAGGCGCCCTACGCGCTCGGCAAGGATGACATCGGCGGTTTCGTCGCGACCGCGGAAGAGGGCCTGGCCTACGAGACTCGCCGGCTGGGCGGACACCCGCCGGAATTCTGCCGGGAGTGGTTGGATAAAATCGAACGCAAGCTCAAAAGCTACAACGCCTACATCTGGGGCGAAGGCAAGGAATGGTTGATAGACGTATGACCGCGCCGCCGCTGGCCTTTTTCCTCTTCGACGCCGAAGAGCGGATCGTGAACGAGATGACGAAGCGCCTCCGCGGGTCGTCGCTGGACCACTACCGCCAAATGGAGACGATCGACCTCCGGCCGCGCATAGAGGCCCATTTCACGGCCTATCGGGAGGCCGTGCTCTCGGGGGACGGCGCCATCTTCGGCTCGTACGTGGCCGACATCGGCCGCAAGCGCCTCCAGCAGGGATACGGCCTCGAGGAGTTGCTGTTCGTCCTGGACACGCTGTTCGAGACCGTGTGGGAGACGGCGGCCGAGGCGTGGCGAGGCCGGGGCGCGGAGGCCTTCGACGACTTGAAGCGGTTGGCGGAAGGCGTATCGTGGGGCAAAGACCGGCTGGCGACCGTTTACGCCGAAGAGAGTAGAAAAGAGCGCACCGCGCTGCGACGACTCAGCGCCGCGTTCGACGAGTACTTACGCTTACGCAAAGCCTCCGGGAGCGAGGGGGCGGACGTAAAAAAGCGAGGGACGCCGTGAAATGTGGAAACTGTGATTTCGAATTGGCCGAGGGGTTCCGGTTCTGTCCCTACTGCGGCCTGCCGACGGACGACCGTTGGGAGAGCCACTTCTTCGCCGGCATCCTGGCCGACTTCGGCGGTGACCCCGCGGGCGCGGTAGAGAAATACGAGCGCGCCCTGGCGGCGGACCCGGGCAACGACTACGTCCTCGTACACCTGGGCCAGACCTACTACCACCGGGGGCGCCTGAGGGAAGCCGTCGACGCGCTGGAAGGCGCGGTCAAATCGAACCCGCAATCGGCGCCCGCGCACTACTTCCTCGGCCTCTGTTATTACCGCGCCGCGCGGGTGGACGAGGCGATAGCGTGCTTCAAGAAAGCGCTGGCGCTCGAGCCCGAGGCGGAACTCTCTTACTATTGGCTCGGCCTGCTGTATTACCACGTCGGGAAGTTGCACGACGCCATCAAGGCCTACGACGAACTGCTCGCCCGCAACGCCGACATCACGATCGCCTACTACAACCGGGGCCTGGCCGCCGGCCGCCTGGGCTTGAAAGAAGAAGCCGCCGAAAACTTCCGCAAAGTCGCCGAGAAGTGCCCGGGCAACGCCCAGGCCTTCGCGCAGCTGGGAGAGGCGTACTTCGCGTTGGGAGACAACTACCGCGCCGCGGAAGCGCTCAAGAAAGCGTTGGAGCTCGACCCGGAAGACAACAAGTCGAAGGCGGTGCTGGACCTGATATTCGGCGCCTGAGCCGCGTTGCCGTCGAAGGGGAATATATGGGCAAGACGTTGACCGAGAAAATCCTCGACGCCCACCTGGTGGAGGGAGAGCCGCGCCCCGGCGAACAGGTCGCCGTCCGCATCGACCAGACGCTGACGCAGGACGCCACCGGCACCATGGCCTATCTCCAGCTCGAGGCCATGAGCCCCGCGGAAATAAAAACGGAGCTCTCCGTCGGCTACGTCGACCACAACACGCTGCAGATGGGATACGAGAACGCCGACGACCACCGCTACCTCCAGGGTATCGCCGAGAAGTACGGGATATATCTCTCGCGGGCGGGCAACGGCATTTGCCACCAGGTTCACCTCGAGCGGTTCGGCGCGCCGGGCAAGACGCTCCTCGGTTCCGACAGCCATACGCCGACCGGCGGCGGCCTCGGCATGGTCGCTATAGGCGCCGGCGGCCTCGACGTCGCCGTGGCGATGGCCGGCGGGCCGTTCTGGCTGACCTATCCCCGCGTCGTGGGCGTGAAGCTGACCGGCGAACTCGGCGACTGGGTATCGGCTAAAGACGTCATTTTGACGCTCCTGAAAATGTTGACCACCAAGGGGAACGTCGGGACCGTCATGGAGTACTTCGGCCCGGGCGTCGAGACGCTATCCGTCCCGGAGCGCGCGACGATTACGAACATGGGCGCCGAGCTCGGCGTCACGACGTCCGTCTTTCCCTCCGACCGGGTCACGCGCGCCTTCCTGGCGGCGCAGGGGCGAGGCGACGCGTGGCGAGAGCTGGCCGCGGACGCGGACGCCGCGTACGACCGCGTCGTCGAGCTCGACCTCTCCGCCGTCGAGCCCATGGTGGCCCGTCCCCACAGCCCCGATAACGTCGTCGCCGTCCGCGAGGTAGCCGGCCTGAAAGTGGACCAGGTCTGCATCGGCTCCTGCACCAACTCCTCCTACAAGGACCTGGCGACCGTGGCCGGGATATTAGACGGCAAGGCGATAGCGCCCAACGTAAGTTTCGTCGTCGCGCCCGGCTCGAAGCAGGTCCTCCGCATGATCGCCGACGACGGCCACCTCGCCCGGCTCGTGGCCGCGGGCGCCCGGGTCGCCGAGGCCGCGTGCGGATTCTGCATCGGCATGGGCCACGCGCCGGCCTCAAACGCCGTTTCGGTCCGAACCAACAACCGCAACTTCTACGGCCGGTCCGGCACGGCCTCGGCCGGCATCTACCTCGTCAGCCCCGAGACCGCGGCCGTCGCGGCCTGGAAGGGCGAGCTGACCGACCCGCGCGACGCCGGCATCCCCTATCCCCGCGTCGCCGTCCCCGAGAAATTCACCGTCGACGACGGCCTCGTTCGCCGCGAATACGACCCGGCCGTCGAAATCGTCCGCGGCCCCAACATCGGCGAGCCGCCTGCGAACGAGCCGCTCCCCGACGCGCTGGAGGCCGAGGTGACGCTCAAAGTCGGCGATAAGATTACCACCGACCACATAATGCCCGCCGGCGCGCGCCTCAAATACCGCTCGAACGTCGCGGCCTACTCCCGCTTCGTCTTCGAGGGCGTAGACGAAACTTTCTCTAAGCGGGCCAAAGAGAACGCGTCGCGCGGCCGGTACAACGTCGTCGTCGCCGGCGAGAGCTACGGCCAGGGCTCGAGCCGGGAACACGCGGCGCTGTGCCCCATGTACCTGGGCGTGAAGGCGGTTATCGCAAAATCTTTCGAGCGCATCCACGCCGCGAACCTGGTCAACTTCGGCATCCTGCCGCTGGCCTTCCGGAACCCGGCCGACTACGACAAACTGGAACCGGGCGACCTCCTCCGCGTCCCGAACCTGCGCGAGGTCCTCCGGCCCGGCGAACCGGTCACGGTCGAAAACGCCACGCAAAAATATACGTTCGAAGCCGATCACAACCTGGACGGCCGCCAACTGGCGATAATCGAAGCCGGCGGCCTGCTCAACTACTGCCGAAGCGTGAACCCGTAGGAGAGGCGATGTTCGAAAAGGTCCGAGTTCCCGAGGAAGGCGAAAAAATCGAAGTCGCAGGCGACGTCGTGCGCGTCCCGAACGAACCCATAATCCCGTTTATTGAGGGCGACGGCATCGGCCCCGATATCTGGGCGGCCACGCGGCGCGTCCTCGACGCCGCCGCGGCCAGGAAGTACGGGGGCGACCGCAAGA
>DATKXQ010000393.1:0-3475 GCA_035528975.1 bacterium | reverse complement strand
GGAAGGGGAATCAAAATGCCGGCCGGAGGCCGGTTTTCGTTTAAACTTAAAACGCCCACCTCATGTCCCCCGGCGGTTTCTGCCAGACGCCCGCGACCGTCGCGCCGCATTTGTTGCACTTGTCGCCGTCGAGCCGGTAGGCCAAAATCTGAAAGCCGAGCCGCTCGACGACCGCTTGGCCGCAGCCCGGGCAATAGGTGTTGTTGCCCGGGTGGCCGGGGACGTTCCCCACGTACGGATATTTCAGCCCTTCTTCCAGGGCGATGTTGCGCGCCATCGTCAGCGTCGCGACCGGCGTCGGCGCCAGGTTCGCGAGCTTATACATCGGGTAGAAGCGCGAGAAGTGCAGCGGCGTCTCGGCGCCGAGGTGGTCCCGCACCCAGCGCACCAGCGCCGTGACCGACGACGGCGCGTCGTTCAGCTCCGGCACCAGCAGGTTCGTGACCTCGAGCCAGACGCCCTCCTCGCGGAACGTCGTAAGGGCCTTGAGGACCGGCGCCAGGCGGCCGCCGCATATCTCGCGGTAGAAGTCGTCCGACATGGATTTCAAATCGACGTTGGCGGCGTCCGTGACGCGGCACAGCTCGCGCAGGGGCGTAGGTTCGATATACCCGGCGGTAACGAGGACGTTTTTCAGGCCCCGCTTCCTCCCGAGCCGCGAGGCGTCCAGCGTATACTCGTAGAATATAATGGGCTCGGAGTAGGTGTAGGCGACGGAGGTACAGCCGGCCCGTTCGGCCTCGGCCACGACGCGCGCCGGCTCGAGGTCGACGTTGCGCGCGTCCTCCGGGTCCGTCTGGCTTATCTCCCAGTTCTGGCAGAACTTGCAGTGGAGGTTGCAGCCGGCGGTGGCGATGGAGTATATAGCGGTGCCGGGGAGGAAGTGGAACAGCGGCTTCTTCTCTACGGGGTCGACGTGCGCGGCGCAGGGCTTCCCGTAGACGAGCGTGTAGAGCGTTCCGTCGACGTTGACGCGGACGCGGCAGTCGCCGCGCTGGTAGTTGGCGAGGACGCAGAGCCGCGGGCACAGCTCGCACTCTACGGCCGCGGCGGTCACGGCGCCTCCGGCGCGGCAGCCTCGTCCAGGCGCCGCCAGTACTCGGCCTCGCGGAAGGAGAGGTTGCCCTCGGCCATGGCCTCCTCGAACGCCTTCTTGCGGGCGCCCTCGTCGGCCCCGGCCGCGGCGCCCGGCCGCGACGACAGTACGCCGGTTACGCCGACGTAGGCCGCGAGCGCCAGACACGCCCCCACCAGAAGCGCCAGCGCGGCCTTAGCTCTTGTCCCCGTTTTTCTCATGCAACTCGTCGACGATGCGTATCACGTCGGCGACGTCGTCGACGGTGTAGTCCGTATCGCGGCACGTCTCGCCGCTCGTGTCGCCGTAGCGGGCGTAGACGGTCTTGATGCCGAGCGCGCGCGCCCCCTCGACGTCGCGCGCGGGCCAATCGCCGACCATCAGCGCCTCCGCCGGCTTGACGCCCAGCTCATCCAGGATAAGGCGGAAGGGTTGGGGGGCCGGTTTCCGCACGCCCGTATCTTCGAACGTCACGACGGCGTCGAAGATGTTGTGGAGCTGGAGGTAGGCGAGGCGGAGCCAGGCCTGGAGGCGCGGCGCGTCGGAGAGCACGCCCAGTTTGATGCCGCGGCGCATGAGCTCCACCAGCGTCGCGGAGACGTGGGGGTAGAGGGCCAGCGTGCCCTCGCGGGCGCGCCGGTACGCGACGACGCCGGCCGCGTGGATGCGCGGCTCGAGCTTCCCGTGCGAGTCGATGAGGTAGCGGTCGAAGACGCGCTGGTACTCGATACCCTCCGCGTCGTAGACCTCTTTGATGCCGGCGATGACTTCGCCCTTGGCGCGGGGCAGGCCCGCGTCGATCATCGCCTCGGCCGCGGCCTCGATGGCCCGCTCCTTCATCTTCATGAAGTCGGTGAGCGTGTTGTCCAGGTCGAATATGACCGCGCGTATCATGGTTATATTATATCACGCCGCGGCGAGGGAGGGGACGAGCGCGTCCAGGAGGGTTTTGATCGCGGCTCCGGGCGCGGCCGCGCCGGCCAGAACCGATTCGTGGCTCGCCTCGGCAACGCCCGCGACGTTGGTAACGGCGCACAGCGCGAGAACGGTCAAACCCGCCTGGCGGCCTACCAGCGTTTCGTTGGGAATCGACATGCCGACGACGTCGCCGCCGAGCGCCGCGAGGGCGCGGACTTCGACGGGAGTCTCGTACTGCGGCCCGGGCACCGCGGCGTAGACGGCATCCTTAAGCTTGAGGCCGAGCGCGGCCGCGGCCTCCGCGGCCCGGGCGGCCAGCCCGGCGTCGTAGGCCGCCGCGGCGGCGACGAAGCGCGGGCCGAACTCCTCGTAGTAGCGACCGGCGAAGGGGGAGGGAGCGAAGAGGTTGACGTGGTCGCGGACGACGGCGACGTCTCCCGGCGCGAGGCCGTCGCGGAGCGAGCCCACGGCGCCCGTCAGGATGAGCGTCCGGCAGCCGAGGCGAGCGAAGAGACGTATCGGCATCGTCGCGACGTCGGCCGGTATTCCCTCGTAGACGTGAAGCCGGCCTTCGGCGACGACGACCGGGACGTCGCCGGCCCGGCCGAAGACGAAGACGCCGCGGTGCCCCTCGACCGTGGCCGTGGCCAGATAGGGGACTTCCGCGTAGGGGACCTCGCAGCTCACGTCGACGGCGGGGCGCGGTATCCCCGAGCCCAGGACTACGGCTATCCGCGGCGCCACGTCGCCGCACTTGCCGCGCACGTAGCGGGTAGAAACGTCTATCTCTTTGGGCGTTATCATAGTCGTTGGCCGGGGCCGGTTTGATTATAATATAATAGGAGTAGTTTTTTTCAAACAATCGTCGCGGCCGGGGCGCGTATTTGTTGTTGACACGTCGTCGTAGTTTTGTTAATATCGCCGCCTTCGAACGGAGGAAAAGTTTGGGTACGAAAAGATACGGCAAGAAGAGACACCGGCAATCGCTGAAGCGGCGCGAGCGCAACCGCGCCGTGCGAAGCACCACGCGGGGCGCGGTCAAAAAGGCCGTGGCCGCGGCGGCGGGGCCGCCGGAAGAAGCGACCGAAGCTCAGCGCCGGGCGCAACGGATCATCGACGTGGCGGCGCGTAAGGGCGTCTTGCACAAGCGCACCGCGGCCCGCAAGAAGTCGCGCCTGGCCCGGCTTATCCGGAAAGCGGCGCCCCAAGAAGAATAATTCGAATAAACGGTAAAAAACGACGCCCCCGCGCGGGGGCTTTTTTTTTACGCCGCGGCGCGGGCCGCGAAGAGCTCGAGCGCGAGCGCCGCCGGTACGCGGCCGGTCTTCACGCCGCGGTCGAGCTCGGCCAGGAGCTTGTGCAACTGGGCCAACCGTCGGCCGTCGAGCCTTTCGGCCGCGGTAATATATTCGCCGACGTAGAAGGAGGGCACTTTCAGGCGCGCGGCGATTTCGGCCGAATTCAGGCCGGCCTCGCCCAGTT
>DATKXQ010000392.1:0-6185 GCA_035528975.1 bacterium | reverse complement strand
GCCTCTCGTACGAGACGGCGTTTTCCCGGGCGTGCGGAAATCTGCGGGTAGGAGTTCAGGCGCGCAAGGCGGCCGGGCGGCTGGCCTTCGAGGCCGGCGACCTCGTCACGGCCGCCGAGTACGTCGGGTGGGCCGCGGCCTTCATGCCGGATGACGCCGAGCTGCACGCGTACCTTGGCGGGTTGTACGCGCACGTCGGTAAGCGGGCGGAAGCCGCGACGGAGTTCGAACGCGCCGTCGAGCTCGCGCCGGAGGAGGGCGAGTACTGGCATTTGCTCGGGCGGAGCCGGGCCGCGGCGGGAGAGCTGGAGGCGGCGGAAGAGGCGCTTGAGCGCGCGGCGGAGCTGTTGCCGGAGGACGAGGCCGCCGACGCCCGCCGGGAGCTGGAGGACGTGCGGGCGCGGCGGCGCGAGGACGAAACTTAACGGAGGAATAGTATGCCGTTCTTCATATCGTTCCTGGTCGCCGGCACCGTCAGCGGCGTTATAATCGCCTTCGCGCTCGACATGCGCTCGCCGAAGCAGCTCCTGCAGGGAGCGCTGGGCGGTTTCATCACCGGCCTGATAATCGCCTTGCTCTTGCCGCGGTGACGGGCCGCCAAACGAATTAACGGTTGCGGCGTCGTCGTTGTTAATTTAAAATACGCGATAAATAATATCTATGGCCGGAAACGACAAGGATAAGAAGAAACCATCGGTCAAGTGGTTGCCGCGGTCGCGGGACGCCGACAAGCCGCCGGCGTTGCCGGGTATTCACCGCTACGCGTCGTTCACCAACCTGACGGACCGGATGACCACGCCCGCGCTCAACCGCGCGGTCATGGTGGGCATCGGCGCCGCGGTGGCGCTGGACGTGCTGCGCCCCATCGCGCTGGGGATGTGGGACGCGGCGTACTGCTACGAGTGCCGCGCCTGCTACGCGACGCTGGAGAACTGCCCGGCGTCGATAACCTTCCAGGCCGAGCTCACGGTCGCGTGCCGTACGATGGACTACCGTCGTTTCATCAATAACCGCGGCCTGCTGTGCATCCGATGCGGGAACTGCACCGGCTTCTGCGTCCAGCACCTCAACCTCGCCGGCATCTTCGGAAAGATGGGCGTGGCGACGGTGCGCGCCCTGCGGGACGGGAAAATTCCGTTCGACGTCGTGGAGAAGGCCATTTACGAGGGCCTCGTAGGCCGGGAATACATAAACGAATTCTACGAGTGGTACCGGGCCCACGGGGGACGCAACCTTGGCTGAGTTCAGGTTATCTCTGGCCAACCGGTGGCTCCGCCTCGTCGTGATTATGGCGGTGGTAGGGTTCGCGTTCGCCGGGGCGCGGTTCGTGGCGTTCGGCATCATATACGCGGGGTTTGCGGTGTGGGCCGTCAAGCGGTGGCGCGAGGGCAAGCGCGGCCTGGCGTACTTTATGGCGGCGGCCCTGGTAATCGCCGTCGGCCTGTACGGCTTCGCGGCCTTCGAGGTCTGGAATACGCGCGTCTGGCACGCCCGGCATTTCGACGACGTGGTCTTGCTGGCCGCGGACGGCACGTACGAGGGTGAGGGCCGCGGGAGTCGCGGCCCGGTGAAGGTGGCCGTGACGGTCGAGGACCATAAAATAAAAGACCTCGACGTGCTCGAGCATTTCGATACGATACCGATTGCGGATGCGGCCTTCGAGACGTTGCGGGCGCGCCTCCTCGGGCGCTCGGACGTCGACGTGGATGCCGTGACCGGGGCGACGATCACGTCGTACGGGGTCGTGAACGCCGCTCGCGACGCGGCCTGGAAGGGCGTCGCCGGCGCGCCCCGGATCTCGTGGCTCACCAGGCTCGTACTCTGGTTCGCGAGCCTGCGCATGGAGAAGGTGACGCTCCACTCGCTCGCGGTCCTGTTCATCGTCGTCCTGCTGTTCGACTACACCATCCAGGCGGCGGTCGTCGAGGGCACGGGCCAGTCGCTCAACTGCATGGATTGCCAGACCTGCGTGGGCGCCTGTCCCGTGAAGCGGGTGGAGGGCAAGCTGTTCCCCATGGAGATGGTCCTCCGGGCCCGCCTCGGCGACTACGAGACGGTGGCGCGGCTGATGGAGTATTGCGTCGGCTGCTCCAAGTGCGCGGCCAAGTGTCCGGCCGGCATAAGCGCGCCGAGCGTCGCGGCCGCGGTGGCGCAATATTTACGGAAACAGAAGCGCGAAGAGGAAGCGGCCTTCTTCGAGGAGCGGGTTTAGCGGGGGAGCGTCGCCGACGCGCTCCTTGCCGTTCGGCGGAGGCAGGTACGCGGGGAGGTCGGACGTTGGGCCGTTGCGCACGGGCGGTTACGGCCGCGGCTTTGACGGCGACGCTCGGTTACGCCGAGTTCGTTTATCAAGGAGAATGGGGTAGTTACGGCGCCGGCCCCGGGCAATTCGATTGTCCGTACGGCGTCGCCGTGGCGGATAACGGCCTGGTGTACGTAACGGATTTCCGAAACCATCGCATCCAGTACTTCTCGGCTACGGGAAACTACCTGGGGGGCTGGGGTTCGGAGGGGAAGGGAGAGGGTCAATTTTACTGCCCGTGGGGCGTCGCGGCCTACGCGCGGCGCGTGTACGTAACCGATACGTTGAACCAACGGGTCCAGTACTTCACGCGGGCCGGGAGTTTCCTGGGCGCGTGGGGCGGGTGGGGAACCGGCCCCGGCCAATTTAGACAGCCGCGCGGGATAGCGGTCTCGAAAAGCGGCCGCGTCTACGTCGCCGATAGTTATAACCACCGCGTCCAGTACTTCACCCGCGACGGCTCGTTCCTGGGGATGTGGGGCTCGAGGGGTACGGCGCCGGGCCAATTCGATTTGCCGCGGGGAATAGTCGTACCGCCCTCGTCTCGGGTCTACGTGGCCGACAAGAAAAACGACCGGATCCAATATTTTACCGCGGACGGCGACTTTCTGGGGGCGTGGGGAAAGAACGGCACGGCCAACGGCTTTTTCGTCGGCCCCCGGGGCCTCGCGGCGCCGGGCGACGGCCGCATCTTCGTGACGGACGAATACTGCAACCGCATTCAGTACTTCACGCGCGAGGGGGGATTCTTAGGCAAGTGGGGGCAAATCGGTTCCGGGCCGGGGGAGTTTCACTTCCCGGCGGGCTGCGCGTTCGGCCCCTACGGTTGGTTCTACGTCGCCGACGAGCGAAACCACCGCATCCAGTATTTCCGGGAGTCGGTACCGGCGGTCGAGCCGACGTCCCTCGGGCGCGTTAAGGCGTTGTTCCGGTAAAATATGGCGCTAACGATTAAAATCAAGAAGGTCCACGTCGTCGTGGTGTTGGCCGTGGTGGCGCTGGGAGCCGCGGGTTTCGGCTTCCTGGAGTTCTCCAGCACCAACACGTTCTGCTACCTCTGCCACTTCGACCGGCGGTTCCAGGAGCCCTGGCGGGCGTCGGCCCACTTTCAGGAGGGCGTGAAGTGCAAGGATTGCCACTTCGGCCCGGGCGTCTTCGGCCTCGTCGACGCCAAGTGGCTGGGCGCCAAGGACGCCGTCATCGCCACGACGACCGCCGAGGATTTCAACAATATCGAGATATACACGCGGGCGCAGGAAGAGAAGTGCAAGAAGTGCCACAACGCCTACCGGAGGGTGAACGTCGTGGCCGGCTCCGACCTGCCGCCGGCGCTGGTGGGCGAAGTCGACGCCGTCGCGTACGGCCACGCTCGCCACGAGGAAGTCCGCGAGGTCTGCGGCCGGTGCCACACCAGCGAGGTCTTCTTCTTCAGCGTCGACTACATGACGTGCGACTCGTGCCACGCGGGCCTCGTCCACAAGCGAGAGACGAAATACGACCGCGCGATACCGCGGGCCGACGCGTGCAGCCGCTGTCACACGGGCCGGGTCCACGTGTGGGGCGCCAAGGCCGAGGGTTTAAACGACGACGGCGTTTTCTTCTTCAACGATTGCCCGGCCAACGAGAAGACGATAAGCGAAGGCGTCGTGCCCCCGGCGCCGAATTGCGACCGTTGCCACCCGCCGCTCGCCGCGGCGGGGGAATGAGGTGAGGTAGCGTTATGTCTCCCTACTTCAACTACGAACCTCCGCGCTATCAGACGACCCTCGACGTAATACTCGACGAGGAGTTCCCGCCCGTCGCGCGCTGCCGCCTCCTCTCGGAGGGGATAAAGCCCTACCACCGGCTCGCCCTCGCGGAGGTCGAGATCGCCGGCGACAAGGGCTGCCTCGGGTGCGGCAACTGCGTGGACTCGTGCCCGGTGCTGCGGCGCGAGCCGGAGCGGCTCGTGAAGACGGAGCAGCGCACCTCCATGGCGCTGGAGTCCATCGTGGGCGAAGATTGCGAGAAGTGCTACGCCTGCATCCTGGGTTGTCCCCAAATCGAGACGGCGATAAAAGACTTCGTCGTGGATACGCGCGTCCCGGAAGTGATCGCGCCGTCCGGGGCGATGACGTTTTTGGATAAGTATCTCATGGCCGTGGTGGCGATAGCCATCGGCGTTTTGCTGGGCCTGTTTTTGAGGACGTAGTTTCGGGGGTCCCCCGCGCGACGCGACCAGTCGAGGAGGATTTACCGGTGGAAGAAGTCGAAAAAGTAACGATCAGCGTTATGGGCCGGGAGTACCGCGTGCCCGCGGGGCTCACGATCCTGCAGGCGATGGAGTTCTCCGGGTACATGTTGGTGCGCGGCGTCGGCTGCCGCGGCGGCGTCTGCGGCGCCTGTTCGGCGGCCTATCGCCTCGCCGGCGACTATCATTTGAAGTCGGGGCTGGCCTGCCAGACCGTCGTCGAGGACGGGATGGAGCTCGTCCAGCTGCCGTTCTTCCCGGCGAACAAGGCCGTCTACGACATAGAGGCGATAACCCCGGACGAGAAGACGCTCCGGGAATATTATCCCGAGCTCGCGCGGTGCATGGGCTGCAACTCGTGCACGCTCATTTGCCCGCAGAACCTCGAGGTCATGGAGTATATGTCGGCGGCGCTGCGCGGCGACGTCGCCAAAGTGGCGGAGCTGTCGTTCGAGTGCATATTGTGCCGCTTGTGCGCGGCCCGTTGCCCGGCCGACGAGGCGCAGCCCTTCGTCGCGATTCTGGCGCGCCGCCTCTACGGCCGGCACCTCGCGCCCCCGTCTCCCCACCTCGCCCGGCGCGTGGCCGAAATCGAGGAGGGCAAGTTCGACGCCGGCATCGCCGAGATGAAAAAGAAAAGCGCGGACCAGTTGCGGGAGATGTACAAGGCCCGGGATATCGAGCCGCAGTAATGTCGAAAATACTCGCATACGCGGCCGTCGCGGCTCTGGCGGCGGCTCCGGTGCTCGCCACCCATGGCATCCTCCTCGTGTCCGACCAGGTGGACGGCGTGAAGGCCCCCCAGTACTTCGACAGTTTCTACGAGAACGCGCTGCGCGAAGCCTACCCAAAAACAAAAGTCACGTACGCGGTGTGGGACCACTACACCCAGGGCGAGCCGAGCTTCGAGGTCCTCCGGAAGTATAAGGTCATCATCTGGTTCACGTCGACCTCCGGCGAGGCCCCGGCCTCGGACCCCGTCCGCGGCAACATCACGCTCTCGCCCTCCGAGCAGGCGTCGCTGGCGGCGTTCCTCGGCCGGACGCCCGGGACGACGACGGTGATGCTGTCGGGCATGTACGTCGCCTGGAACTGCGTCGCGGACGCCGTGCACGAGAAGCAGTTTTACAAACCCCTCTTCTCGGATTACCTCAAGCTCAACTACCCCCGCGACAACTTCTACAATTGGATCAAGGTCGAGGATGATTGGAAGCTGGTCGGCAGCGGCTCGGACCCCATCATCAAAGATACATATACGATCAACTGGCGGCACCACAAGAATTTCCCGGACCAGCTCGAGCCGGCCCCGGGGGGCGCCGCGTCCGCGTGGTGGGAGGACCTCGAGCAGAAACGACACCACCGCGGCGTAATCCGCGCCGAGGGAAAGAAATCCAACGGCGGGAAGTACAAAATCGTCCTCTTCTCCTGCCCCTTTGAGAACATCCTGCACGAAGGCAAACGCGCCGAGGTTATGAGGAATTTCTTGGATTGGGCGGGGGGGTGGCCTTTCGAGGAGGTCGGCGTCGAACCCGCCAGCCTCGGCCGCGTCAAAGCCCTCTTCCATTGAAATCCCCGTCGCGTCTAGGAGTCCGATGAACATCTTCGATGCCATTATCGAACCCGTGGGCGCCTGGGTCATGAACGTGATCTCGA
>DATKXQ010000391.1:0-5178 GCA_035528975.1 bacterium | reverse complement strand
GGGGCAAGCCCGCCCGGGCGATGTTCGACGACGCCCTCGCGGCGGCGAACGCGCCGCCGGCGGCCGTGATGTACGTCGGCGACCGCGACAAGGACGTCATCGGCGCCAACCTGGCGGGCATGGTTTCGGTGCGCGTATTGCAGGGTTGGGCCAACCGCCGGCCTTCGTCCCGGACCTTCGCCGCGGCGCAGGCCGACCACGTCATCGGGAGCCTGGGCGAGTTGCCGGGCGTAATCGAGGGGCTGGAAAGCGAGGACGGCTCGTAGATGGCCACGTTTTTCGGCAAAGGGCGCTGGGCCTACTGGACCATTTTGTTGGCGGTGCTGGTGGCCGCCGGCGTCGTCCTCGTGCGGCGCAAATCGCCGGAGGAGATAGCGCGGAAGCGGCTGGTGTGGGGCGACGCGGCGCTGGCGGCCGGCGACTACGAGCAGGCGATCGCCTTCTACAAAGTGGCCGTCGACAAGGACCCGACGCTGTGGAGCGCGCACTTCAACCTGGCGCTGGCGTACGAGTACGTGGACGAGGAGAAAGCGCTGGCGGCGTGGGAGAAGTACGTGGAGGCGGCCGCGGGCGAGCCGTCGCAAGGGGAGTGGCTCGAGGAAGCGCGGGCGCACCTGGGCCGGCTGCGGGCCGCGCCGCACGCGGCGCGGGCGGCGGAGTTTTGCGAAAACAAGAAATACGACGAGGCGCGGGAGGCATACAAGGCCGCGTTGGAATCGGACCCCGGGAGCCTGGATTTGTTGAGAGGCGCCGCGGCCAACGAGGCGGCGGCCGGCGACTACGGCGCCGCCGCGGCTTATTACGAACGGGCCTTGGAGGTCGCGCCCTACTCGATGAACATCCGCTACGAGCTGGCGCTCACCTGCGAGAAGCTGGACAAGAATAAGGCCGTAAGGCTGTACGAGGAAATGTTGGAGATGTCGAAGAATAACCCCGGGACGACGCTCGAGAAGTTGAAGGACGCCCAGCGGCGCCACGCCGCGCTCCGGCGGGAGGGCTACCGCGGCTGAGGGGCTTATCCGGTGGGCCGTCGTATTGTGGCTCTGCGGGGCGCCGGTTGCGGCGGCCGGGGCCGAGGCGCCGGCGGACGACGCCGCGACGGCGGCGAGGCTGCTCGAGGGGGGAGCGGCGTTTTGGACCGGCGACTACGTGACGGCGGAGTTGGCGCTGTTCGAGGTATTGATGGCCCGGCCGGAAGACGGCGAGGCCCATTACTACCTGGGTCGGATTTACCAATCCCGCGGCCTTTCGGGAAGGGCGGCCGACCACTACGAGGCGGCGGCCGGCGAGCTCTACCCGGAGGCCTTTTTCTTTTTGGGGTTGGTTTATTACCGCGACGGCCGCTACGACGACTCGGCGGCCCGATATAATAAATATCTGGAATACTACCCGGACGACGCGGCGGCGTGGTTCAACCTCGGCGTGACGTACGACGCCGCGGGCCGCGGCGACGAGGCGGAGGACGCGTACCTGGAGGCGTTGGCGGAGGACCCGCGCGGCGTTGCGGCGCTTCACAACCTGGCGGTGCTCTACCACCGGCGCAGCGATTTCCGCCGGGCGGCGTTTTTCTGGCACCGCCTTTTGGAGGTGGCCCCCGACGACGCGGCCGCGTATTTCGGCCTGGGCCTGGCGCACTATTACGCCGGCGACCACGTGGATGCGGCCCTGGCCTTCAACGAGGGGGCGCGCCTCGCGCCTTTCGAGGGCAGGTTTTTCTTCTTCGCGGCGCGGGCGTATTTCGAGTTGAAGAAGTACGATTTGGCCGTGGGTTTCTACAAACGGGCGCACGAGCTCGGTTTCGACGAGGGCGACGTCGCCGAGGGGATGGGCCTGGCGTACGAGGGGTGGCGCCGGTACGGCGAGGCGACGCCTCTTTTGAAAAAGGCCGCGGAGCTCAAGGGGGAAGAAGCCGGCCGCGCGTACGCGGCGCTGGGCCGCATCGAGCGGGAGATGGGCCGGCCGGGTAACGCGCTGGCCAACTTCTACGAGGCGGCGGCGCGGTTGGCGGACGCCGCCGAGGCATACAACCAGATAGGAGAACTCTATCTGGAAGCCGGTTTGGCGTCGTGGGCGGCGGAGGCTTTCGGCCTGGCGGTGGAGGCCGAGCCGGGAAACCTCGATTTCAATTATAACCTCGCCGTCGCGCGCGAGCTCTCGGAACCCGGGCGGGCGCCGGAGCAGTGGCGCCGCTACCTGGATTTGGCGGAAGGCGTGCCGGGCGAGAAGCGGCGCGCGGCGGAAGCGACGGAACGTTTGGAACGGCTGCTCGGAGAGCAGGCGGAAGGGGTAAGGCCGTGAAGAAGATACGGGCCGCGGTGACCTGGGCCGCGTGCGGGGCGGCGCTGGCGGCGAGCGGGTGCTACTGGCTCATCGGCGGGGAAGAACACCAGCGCAGACAGAGCATCGCCAAACATACGGATATGGCCGAAATCCACGAGCTCGCGGGGAACTACGAGGGCGCCGCGGACGAGTACCGGGCCATAATCGAGCTCGCGCCCACGCTGGCCGAGGGGTATATGGGCCTGGGCAACAGCCTGAACCGTCTGGGCCGTTACGACGAGGCCGCCGAGGCGTACCGCCGGGCCGCGGATTTGGAACCGAACGTTTATAGCTTCCGGTTCAATCTGGGCGTAACGCTGGCGCGCGCGGAGAAATTCGCGGAGGCGGCGGCCGAGCTGGAGAAGGCCGCGGCGTTGGCGCCCGACAAGGCCGAACCCTATATTTATTGGGGCTCGGCGCTCCGGAACGCCGGCGATTACGAGGGCGCCGCGGCGGCGCTGGCGCGGGCGCTCGTCATCGAGCCGTCGAACACGCTGGCCCGCTTGAACCTGGCGTTGACGCTGGAGGACGCGGACCCCGGCCGCGCCGCCGACGAGTGGCGCAAGGTGCGGGACGCCCCCGACGCCCTTCCCGAGTGGCGCGAGATGGCCGACGAAAGGCTCGCCGAACCTCCGGGGGAGGAATAGTCGGCCGGGGAGAGTTCGCGAAAAATCTATAGCTGGCGTGATTTTTTCGATTGACACGATAGGCGCGGTGTGTTAGCGTCGTTTAGATTCCTCAGGAAAGGAGGTAGGTAAAGTGCCGTTCAGCAAATCAGATATCGCCGACGCCGTGGCTCAAAAAGCCGGCCTTCCGAAGAGCAAAGCGGACAACGTCGTATCGTTGGTGTTCGATACCATCCAGGAAAGCCTCCAAAAAGGCGAAAGGGTATCGATCGTTTCCTTCGGTACGTTCGACGTTCGCACGAGCAAAGGCCGGATGGGCCGCAACCCGAAGACGGGTGAGACGATCTATATCCCGGAGAAGAAATCCGTGAAGTTCAAGGCCGGGAAAGGATTGAAAGAGTCGGTCCGGTAGCGGTTTTATAATTTTCGGCATCTAAACGACTTAAGGGGCCCACCCCGACGGGCCCTTTTTTTCGTTTTTTTCGCTTCGGCCCGAGATGTAACTATTTATTTATTAAGGGTTTACGTGACGGCCCTCGCCGTAGCGCTGCAATTTGCTTGACATGTTTTAGCTTTGTGTTAATATGCGGCGCGTCGGAGGCTCGGGGCCAATTTTGTAGGGGATGGTTTTCTGCGATAAATCAGTTGACGGATTTTACGGTTTAAAGTATAGTGGGGCCGGCCTAATAACTATTCTTTGAGAAGATTTGAGGAGAATTGATATGAGGATAACGACTATCTTTTTATGCGCGCTGGCGCTTTTAACGGCGGCCGCGGCCGGAGCGGAAGAGGTTATCTGCCGCGAGGCGAAACTGGCCTTCGAGCCGCCGGGCGGCGATTGGCGCGTGAAGTCCGACTACCCCGCGCCGGTGGCGGCGAGCATGGAAAACAGCAAGCTCAACGGGACGATTACGTTGACTTATAAGGATTTCGACATTTACGACTTCAAGATAGACTACGGCTTCCTCAAAGGTCAACTGGAGAAGAACGAAAAAAATACTTTCAAGGTCACGAAGCCGAACTACGACAGGATATCGCTCGGCGATAAGCGTTTCGACTTCGGCCGGGCGGCCCGGCTCGAGTTCTCCACCTTCGACGAGCTCGGCTACCATCATACCGTCGTGTACGCTATAGGCAACGGCCCGATCGTCGTCTTCTGCTCCGCGGCGAGTCTGGAGCGCGAGTGGCCTTCGGTGGAAAAGGACTTCGAGGCGGTGGTGGCGTCGATCCGCTTCACGCCCTGACGCGTACGTAAAATCGGATGCCGAGAAAATCGGGCCCGGTCGTCGACCGGGCCCTTTTCTATTTACGGATATGGAACGGGACGTTTTCGAGGTGGCGTCTTTATCCGGAAGCGTGGAGCTCACGGCCGAGCCGCCGCGTTTCCTCAAGGAGATATCGCGCGTCGGCGTCCGCGCGCCGGTCGCGTTCGCGGGCGAGGACGCCGCCGACATAACGCGCGGCCGCCTGGAGGAGTGGGTGAAGTGTTTTTACGAAACCGGGGCCGCGGTTCCCGTTCGTCGCCGAGGCCCGTCGGCGGGCGCCGGCGACGTCGGCCGGGTGGAAGGGCTGTTCGTCGAGGAAGATAAGTTATATGCGGTACTCGGCGTCGACGACGCGCCGGCGGCGGCCCTTCTGCGGGAGGGGGGCGCCGCGGACGCCGCCGTGGGGATAGAGCGGGACGTCGCGGCCCCGGGCGGAAAGCGCTACCCGGAGTGCATACGGTACGTGGATTTGGGGCCGGCCGCGGGTGCCGGGTGCAGTTACGAGCGATATCCGAAAGGAGACAAGACCGTGGGGACTTTGACGGCCAATTACGACGCGGAGCGCAAGGACGGGATCCTGGTCGCATACAAGGTCGCGGCTCGAGCCGTGATTTACAAGGGGGCCATGGTGTGCCTTAATTCCCGCGGGTACGCGGTACCCGCGGCGGACGAGCCGGGCCTCAGATTCGCGGGCTTCGCGTACGAGAGGGGCGACAACGCCGCGGGAGGGGACGGCGACGTATCGGTGAGGGTGTGGAAGGACGGCTCCTTTCGAGTCGCGATGTCTTCGCCGGCGCTGGAGGACCTCGGCGCGGACGCCTACATCGTCGATGACAACGCCGTGGCGTTGGATACTTCTCATTCCGTATGGGCGGGGACGATCGTCGAGATACCGGCCGACGGCGTCGTCCGGGTCCTGATTCGGAACGCGGTGCGGTAGTATGCGCTACGACGCGAGAGACTACGTT
>DATKXQ010000390.1:0-3784 GCA_035528975.1 bacterium | reverse complement strand
CGACGAGCCGTTCTGCGCCGGTTGAGGCACGTCGTATCGGGTCCAGGTCCTGGTCCTGAAAGGGCAGCTCGGCTTCACGGCGCCTATTACGCGGCTCGAGTATCAGTCGGCCGGCTTGTGGAAGGACGTCGCGTTCTATAAATGCGAGCTCCGCATGTGCCACACCTCGCGTTCGACGCTCACCGACAATTTCATCACCAACTACGACGGCAACACGCCGGCGCTCGTCGCGGCCGCCGACCCCTTCGTCGTCAACGCCAAACTCGACGATTGGTTCGGCTTCGACCTTTCGCCGAACTTCAACTACGATAAGTCGAAGAACCTCATCGTCGAGATCCGGTGGCAGAACGAGTCGACGGGGGCGAAGTGCAATACCTGGGCCTACGACACGGGCGTGGGCCGGATGCTCAAGACCCGGGAATACAACGGCTCGAGCGGTACGCTGGTCCCCACCGTCAACCGCTTCCGCGTTACGTACGACAACCCCGCAGTCGAAGTTTCTTCCCTCGGCAGGGTCCGGGCGCTGTATAGATAACCGGTTCGAAAACGACGACGAAGGCCGCCCGCCGCGGGCGGTTTTTTTTGCGCCATTTGAAAACCCTTGACCCGAAATGGCCGTTATTATAGTATACCGTCATTACCGGCCGACGACTTATCCTCGTAACCAACGATGACGGCGTGGCCGCGCCGGGCCTGGCGGCCCTGGCCGCGGCGCTGGACGCCGTAGGGGAGGTCGTCGTCGTCGCGCCCGACCGGGGCCGTTCCGCGGTGGGCCACGCGGTCACGATGACGGAGCCGCTGCGGGCGTGGCGCGACAGGTGGGCCGACGGCCGCGAGGTGTTCGTGGTCGACGGTACCCCCGCCGATTGCGTGAAGATCGGCGTGAAGGCGCTGCTCGACGGGCGGCCGGACGCGGTCGTCTCCGGGATAAACCTGGGCGGGAACGCCGGCGTGAACGTCATATACTCGGGGACGGTATCGGCGGCCACGGAGGCGACGATACTGGGCATCCCGGCCGCGGCCGTGTCGCTCGATACGTTCACGGACCCGGATTTCGGGCCGGCCGCGCGGGTGGCGGCGAGCGTGGCTTCGAAGCTCCTCGCGGAGGGATTGCCGCCGGGGGTTCTGTTGAACGTGAACGTGCCGGCCGTGCCCCAAGGCGAAATCGCCGGCTTCAAGATAACGCGCCAGAGCGGCGCCGTAATGGAAGACCGGTACGAGGAACGCCTCGACCCGCGGGGGCGCCGGTACTTCTGGCTCGCGGCCGAGCGGATGGTCGGGCCCGAGCCGCGGCCGGACGACGACGTAACGGCCCTCCGGGAAGGTTACGTGTCGATAACGCCCATTCATTACGACCTGACCAACGACGCGGCCCGGCGGCTTATCGCCGGCTGGGCCGAGGAATTAGCGCTGTGATTTGCGCCCGGGCTTAGGAGGCCTCGACGAAGATGCGCCTTTTTAAAAATACCAATTACAATTTCATCGGCCTGGGCCGGCCGGCCCTCATCTTCTCCGCCGTTTTAATGGTCGCGAGCGCCCTGCTCCTGTTTGTGAAGGGCCCCAACTTCGGCATCGACTTCACCGGCGGCGTGAAGATCGACGTGCTCACCAACCGCCGCATTACGGTCTCGGACCTGGAGAATATACGCCGCGCCGTCCCGGTGGAAATCCACTCCGTGGGTCGCGCCGAGCGCGAAATGCTTATCTCCCAGAAGGGCCTCGAGCGGGCCGGCGACTTCGCCGGCGAGATAGTGAAGACGCGCCGGAAGGCGGGCAGGTTCGAGAGCCTGGCGGAAGTGGCGGCGGTGCCGGGGGTGGAATTGACCGAGGACGACCTGGCTACGGTGTTTTCGGTGACGACCGAGGAGGCCGAGGGCGCCAAGGGGGCCCTCCGCATCGACATCAACAAGGCCTCGCCCGACAACATCCGCGAGCGGGTCCAACAGATAATCGTCGACAAGACCGTAGCCAATATCAGCCGCGTGCTCGCCGATATCTTCGGCGTGGCGGAGGGGGCCGCCGGGAAGCTGGATATAAACGCTTACGAGGATGCGGCCCTTTTGGAGGAGACGCTCGCCAAGTACATGCCGGCCTCGGACGCCGCGGCGGTGGCCCGCAACGTCGCGCGCACGCGTAAGTTGGGGGCGCAGGCCGAGGCCACGACGCTGCTGCCAACGCTTGAGGCCGCGTACGAGGGGATAAAAATATCGCCCGCCGCCCGGGCGGCGCTGGAAGACAACTTCTACGCCGGGACCTTCGCCATCCGCGGGACCGAGAACATCGGCCCCCGCGTGAGCCAACAGCTCATCGGCCTGGCGATGAAGGCGCTCGGCTTCGCGCTGCTCGCGATGCTGGCGTACATCGGCATACGGTTCAAATTTACGAGCGGCGTCGTCGCCATCATTAGTTTGATTCACGACGTCCTCATAACCCTCGGCCTCGCCGTCCTGATGGGGATCGAGATCGACCTGACGGTCGTCGCGGCCTTCCTCACGGTCGTCGGTTACTCCATCAACGACACCGTCGTGACGTACGACCGCATTCGCGAGGATACGCGCCAGGGCCGCAAGGAGACGTACCGCGAGCTCCTCAACCGCGCCATAAACGAGAACCTGTCGCGGACCCTCATAACGGGCGCGGGTTCGCTGGTCGCGCTTCTCATCCTCTACTTCCTCGGCGGCGACGCGCTGCGCGGCTTCGCGTTTATCCTGTGGGTCGGCATCGTGCTCGGGACGTACTCGTCGATATACGTCTGCGCCGCTCTCCTCGACGAGATCGACCGGTTCCGCTCGCGCCGCCGCAAGGTCCAGCTCGAGACCAAGGTCGCCCGGGCGCAGGTTAAGAAGAAGGTCCGCAAAAGGAAGAAGCACTAGTTTACGCCGAAGGTAGCCGCGGCGGTTGACCCTATGCGGGGGTGACCATGCTCGCCGTCGACCAAGGAATATACACCGCCCTCGTCGTCCTCTACGGCCTCCTGGCGCTGACCTTCCTCGTGCGGCGCCACGGCGTGCCCTACTTCGGGTGGGCCGTGCTATTGCTCCACACCGGCCTTATAGCCCTCCGCTGGCTCGAGATGGGCCGGACGCCTTTCGCCTCCCTCTACGAGTGCCTTTCGCTCTTCGCCTGGTCCGGCGGCCTGACGTACATGGTAGTCCACCGGTTCGGCAAGGAGCGGCTGCGCTGGTCCGGCGTCGTGCTCTTCGCGCTGATGGCCGCGGCGATGGCCTACGGCCTCAGCAAGGACCCGGCCGTCAAGCCGCTCTCGCCGGCGCTGGACACGTTCTGGTTCGAGGTCCACGTCATACCGGCCTTCGCCTCCTACGCGCTCTTCGTCGCGGCGTTCGCCTTCGAGTTCGAGTTTTTGGTGACCGGCGCGCGCCACGAGCGGCTGGACTACTTCTCGCGGACGCTCATCCTCTTCGGCTTTCCGCTCCTGTCTTTCGGCATCTTCTCGGGCGCGGCCTGGGCGGAGGAGGCGTGGGGGACGTACTGGTCGTGGGACCCGAAGGAGACGGCGTCGCTGGTGACGTGGTGCGTCTACGCCGCTTACATCCACGCCTCGCGGAGCCCGCGGCTCGAGCGGGCGCCGTCGCGGATTTTGAACATATTGGGCTTCGTCTCGATGATGCTCACCTTCCTCGGCTTCAACCTCATCGCGAAGATGCTCGGCTTGCCGACGGCGCACGCGTATACGTAGTATTATGGTTTATAATCCAGAATACGCTGTAGGACCATTTACCGAATTCGGAAAAGTCGTTCCGGGTACCGACCTGGATAAACTTAA
>DATKXQ010000389.1:0-3041 GCA_035528975.1 bacterium | reverse complement strand
GGGTTCGCGGCCCGGCGCCGCCGTCGGGCGGGGCACGGGTTGGAACCCGCGCCCTTTTGTGTTTATGGGCCGGCCGCGGCTCGGAATCGGCGACGGTACGAACCTACTTGCCGTAGGTCTCCGCCAGATAATCGACGACGGCTACTTTCTCGGCGCCGTCGAGCGTGGCGCCCTTTCCCACCATCTCGTCGACGATTTCTTCCCACCCGTCCCGCGTTTCTTTCTTTTTGCGAACGCGCTCGAGGTTGTGGCAGGCCGTGCAGCGGGTTTCCAACAACTCTTCGGCCGCCGGGGGCGTGCTCTCCGCGCGGGCCGTGACCGCGGCGCCGGGTGCGGGCGTCGCGACGTCGGCCGGGCCGCCGGGTTCGCCGGCCGCGGCCTCCGCCTCCCTCTTGCCGCCGCATCCGCCGAGCACGGCCGCTCCCAATATGGCGGCCAGCGCCCATAGCGTAAATATCGTGCGCATAACGGGTAAAACCTCCTTCCGCCGCGCGCGTTGCTTGGCGCAGTAAACTACCATAAAGGAGCCGTTTTTAGAAGGTTAAACGGTTGCCGCGCGTCGTCGTTCTTGACAACGAGTTTGGCCGCTGGTACACTTGCAATTAAAAAAACCGTACGAGGAGAGAATATGAAAACTCTGACATGTCTTATCCTGGCGGCGGCAACCGGCGCCGCGGCCTTCCTTCCCGGCGAGTACCTGGTAAGCAGCCCGAAATTGATAGAGACGTCCGTCGCGGAGGGCGTGTGGTATCTGGCGCCTTCGGCCGCGGGGCATCTGTACCTCGCCGACGAACGGGCGCTCTCGGGACTCGCGCCCTACCGCATCTGGCACGACGACCCCGAGACGTCGACGTACTATCTGGTTTACGAATACGCGGCGGGCGAGGCGGCGCGCGCGGCCGCGTTCGGCGATTTGTCGGCGCTGGGGGACGGCGCTTACTTGTTGACGGCGACGCGAGGCCGCGAAAGCGAGCTCGTCGCCGCCGGCCTGCCGGTCCAGCTCGTCAGGTTGTTCCCGACGCCGCGCGTATCGCGGATGGACAACGGCGCGGAGCCGGCGCCCGAGTTCGATGCCGAAGTGGACGCGGCCCTCAAAACGATCACCCAAAGCCAGGTTAAAGGTTACCTCCAGAAGCTCCAGGGTTTCAAGACGCGGTTCTCGTATACGGACGGCTACGCCGACGCCGCCGAATGGGCTTACGATTTCTTCGACGGTTTGGGTTACGATACTTCCTACGACGAGTTCGTCGGCATCACCTTCGACGGCATCTCGACGCCGACCGACGGCCGGAAGGCCTGGGCCGTCTCCGACGGCGGTACGGTTTACCATACCAGTAACGGGGGCAATACGTGGCGGCGGCAAGACGCCCCGGCCAAGGGCTTTCTGTGGAGCGTCCAGTTCCTGAACGAGAACGTCGGCTACGCCGTGGGGGCGGGCGCCACGTGCGTCAAGACCGCGAACGGCGGCGCGACGTGGGCCGCGCAGAACGTGCCCGGCGCGGAATATCTCTTCGGCGTCTCCTTCGCGAATGCCAGCGACGGGTGGATCAGCGCCGAAGGCGGGAAAATATTCCATACTTCCAACGGCGGCGCGGCGTGGGCGGAACAGACTACTCCCACGAGTTACCGCCTGTACGATATATCCATGGCCGACGCGACGCATGGTTGGGCGTGCGGCCGGGAAGGCGTTATCCTCCGTACCGAGGACGGCCAAACCTGGACGCGGCAGGACAGCGTTACGTCGACGAGGCTCTACGGCATCTACGCCGTGAGCGCCGACGAGGCGTGGTGCTGCGGATGGTCAAAAACCCTCCTGCACACCACCGACGGCGGGACGACGTGGACGCAGGTCGTGCTGACCGAACCGACCTGGGCCTACTTCTACGACGTTCGCTTCGGCGACGCCGGCCACGGCTACGTCGTGGGCCTCGAGGGCACGTTCGTGTATTCCGGCGACGGCGGCGCGACGTGGAGGTATAAAAGCGTGGGGGAGGAGGACCTTTTGACATGCGACTTCGCGACCGGCTCGTTCGGCCTTCTCGGCGGCTCCGCCGCCCTGTACCGGACCGCCGACGGCGGCGCGACCTTCGACTCGCTTATGGACAACTTAGACGATGAGTGGTCGAACGTCGTCGCCGAGAAGAAGGGGCGGACCCGCCCCGACGAGGTCGTCATTATCTGCGGCCACATGGACTCCACGTCCGAAATCCCGCTGGTAAGCGCGCCCGGCGCGGAGGACAACGGCTCCGGGACGACGGCGACGCTGGCGGCGGCGAACGCCCTGAACGATATGAACTTCGAGCGCACGCTCCGCTTCATAACCTGGTGCGGCGAGGAGCAGGGCCTTTTGGGGAGTTGGCACTACGCGCAAAACGCGGCCGAGAATCACGAGAACGTCGTCGGCGTCGTGAACCTCGACATGGTGGCGTACGACGAGGAGAGTGGCGCGCGCGACGACACCTCGAATTTCTCTAACGACGCGTCGAAGTGGCTCGCGGAGTATTTAATAGACGTGGGCGCCCTTTACAAAATCGACCACATCTTCGACCTGGTTATAGACCCCAACGCCGGCGGTTCCGACCACGCCTCCTTCTGGGCCGTGGGGTACGACGCCATCTTCCTCATCGAGGGAGAGAAGGGGACCGGCGGCGTCCTCGAGTACCCCTACTACCATACTACCCGGGATACGGTCGACAAACTGAATATGAAATTCCAGGTCGACTGCTCTCGCGCCGCGGCCGGCACCGTGGCCCACCTCGCCCGCGTGATTCCCAAGCCCGGGGGCATCGCGGCCCCGGCGCCGGACGCCGGCGGTCCGACGTTCGCGGTCTACCCCAATCCCTTCAGGCCCGGCGCCGGATCCGGTTACGTACGTTTCGCCGGCCTCCAAGGGCTGTGCACGATCGAGATATACGACCTTTCGGGCCACCGCATCTTCTCGCACTACCATAGCGCCGAGATGCCGTACTACGACTGGCCGGTCGTATCCGGCGACCGCGAGGCCGCGGCCTCCGGCGTCTACGTGTACCGCGTGACCGGCG
>DATKXQ010000388.1:0-5898 GCA_035528975.1 bacterium | reverse complement strand
CTGACCTTCTTCTTCCGCCACTTCCGCGATATAATCGAGAACGGCAACCTCTTCATCGCCCAGCCCCCCCTCTACGGCGTACGCGACGGCAAGGAAGAGCTCTACGCTTACAACGACAAAGAGCTGCAGGAAATTCTGAAGCGCTTCCCGCCCGATAAAAAACCCAAAATCCAGCGCTACAAAGGCCTCGGCGAAATGAACCCGGACCAGCTCCGCCACACCACGATGGACCGGGAGCGCCGCACGCTGGTCCAGGTTATAGTCGAGGACGCCGTCTACGCCGACGAGATCTTCACGACGCTGATGGGCGACGCCGTGGAACCGCGGCGCGAGTTCATCGAGCGCCACGCCAAGGAAGTAAAGAACCTCGACGTTTAACGCGACGCGTCGCACCGCCCGGCCCCGCCGGGCGTTATTGTTTATGCCCCCCTCGCCCTACGACACGCCCCTCGCCGACGCCCCCTTCGTCGTCTTCGACTTCGAGACCACGGGCCTGGACGTACGCCGAGGCGCCCGCGTCGTCGAGATCGGCGCGCTGAAGCTCGACCGCGGCGACGTCGCAGGCCACTTCCTGACGCTGGTGGACCCGGAAGTCCCCGTCCCCGCCGACGCCACCGCCGTCCACGGCCTGACCGACGCCGACCTCGCGGGCCAACCGAAGCTCGCCGACGCCCTCCCGCGCTTCCTCGCCTTCGCCGGCGACGCCGTCCTTGTCGCCCACAACCTCCCGTTCGACCTGTCTTTCGCGGCGGCCGCCTCGCGCGAGCTGGCCCTCCCGCCGCTGCGAAACGCCACCGTCGACCTCCTGGGCCTGGCCCGCCGCTGCTGCCCGGGGCTGGGGAGCTACAGCCTCGAGAACCTGGCGGCGGCGCTGGGCGTCGTCAATCCCGCCCCCCACCGCTCGCTGGGCGACGTCGCCGTCGAAAGCCAGCTCCTGTTGACGTTCCTGGCCGCCGTCCGCCGCCAGGGCGACGCCGAAACGGTGGGGGACCTGGTCTTGCTCTCGCGGGGCGTCGCGGCCGAGGGCGTTAGCGCCGAGGCGGCGGTGACGCTGGAGTGGGCCGCGGCCGCGGGGCAAACGGTCCCGATAATCTACCACGGCAGCAAGGGCGAAAGCTCGCGGTCGATCAGCCCGCGCCGCGTAAAGACCAGGGGCCGCGTATGCTACGTCGTGGCGTACTGCCATAGCAGCGGGGCCGAGCGGGAATTTCGGCTGGACCGTCTACAGCTCGCGCCCGACGGGTAGTGAACCCCCTTCCGCCTTGACCGCCGGCGGGCGGCGTGGTATCCTAACTTCGCCGTGAGCGAGAACGATAACAAATACAGGCTCCGTTACCTGAACGACGCCCTCCTGCGCGAGAAGTCGGAGGCCGTGGGCGCCTTCGGCGCGGCCGAAGCGGAGCTGATCGAGGCCATGGCGCGGATAATAGCGGCGCATCGGGGCGTGGGGCTGGCGGCGCCCCAGGCGGGCGTCCTGAAGCGCGTTATTCTGGTGCACCCTTCGTTCCTGCCGGAAGGCGCCGACACGGTCCTGGTCAATCCGGAGATAATCTACCGCTCGGACGACGTCGAGGTCGAAGAAGAGGGGTGCCTGAGTTTGCTATCCGTCGCGGCGCCGTTGGCGCGCGCCGCGCGCGTGGCGGCGAAGTACGTCGACGTGGAGGGTCGCGCCCGCGAGCTCGAGGCCGAGGGCTTCGGCGCCCGGGCGCTGCTCCACGAGGTCGACCACCTCGACGGCGTACTCTACATCGACCACCTCACCCGCCTTAAAAGGAAGCTGGTACGCGAGCGCTTTCGCAAGCTCCACCGCGAACTCGGCCTGCCAGACCGTTAAAACCCCGCGGAGGTCCCGACGTGCGTTTCCGGTTGTTTAAGCTCGTTCCCCGCGAAGAGCGATTCTTCGACATGTTTACCGAACTCGCCGGCCTGAGCGTCGCCGCGGCCCGGGAGCTCACCGTCATGGTAAACGACCTCCCCAACGCCGCCCACTCCGCGCGCAAGCTGAAGACGCTGGAGCACCAGGCCGACGATATCGCGCACGGGATAATCGACAAGCTCAACCGCTCTTTCGTCACGCCGATCGAGCGCGGCGACATCCACGCCCTCGCCTGCGGCCTGGACGAAATAATCGACTACATAGAGGTCGCCGGCCATAAGATAAGCCTCTACGAGCTCGACGGCGTCCGGCGCGAAGTCGTGGTCGCCGCCGAGCTCATCCTCGCCTCCACGAAGAACGTGGAAAAGGCCGTGAGCAGCCTGCGGCACTTTCCCGACGTCAAACCGTACCTGCTCGAAATAAACCGCCTCGAGGAGGAGACGGACCACCTCTGCCGCAACGCCCTCGCCGCCCTCCTCAACAGCGATATCGACGCCGTCACTATCATCAAATGGAAAGAGATCCTGGAGATCCTGGAGGGCGCGACGGACCGGTGTGAAGACGTCGCCAACATCGTCGACGGCGTTATCGTCAAGAACGCCTAAGGCCGCGCGGCCCGTAAGGCCCGTCAAATCGGATGCTGGAAACGTACGTTCTTCTCGGCGTAGTATTCGCCCTCGCCTCGGCATACAATTTCGTCAACGGCGCAAACGACTGCGCCAACGCCATCGCCACCACCGTCTCGACGCGGGCCCTCAAACCGTTTCAAGCGGTTCTGCTGGCGGCCGTCTTCAACACGCTGGGCGCCTTCGTCACCACGGCCGTCGCCAGGACCATCGGCAAGGGCATCGTCGACCCGGCGGATATAACGTTGTGGATACTGATCTTCGCCCTCATAGGCGCCATCGTCTGGTCCGCGACGTGCTCCTACCTCGCCATACCGATAAGCGTCACGCACGCGATGGTGGGCGGCCTTATGGGGGCCGCGGCCGCCGCTTACGGCATCGGCACCTGGCAGTGGGACGGCATTCGCAAGATCCTCATCGCGATGGTCCTCTCGCCCATCGCTGGTTTCGTCATCGGGTATTTCTTCATGGTCGCGGTGTTGTGGCTCTCGCGGCGGGCCGTTCCGCAAAAGGCCCACAAGTTCTTTCGCGTCTCGCAAATATTCTCGGCGGCGGGGATGGCGTTCAGCCACGGCGCCAACGATACCCAGAACGCCATGGGGATTATGACGGCCGGCCTGGTCATCGCGGGTTTCCAAAGCGACTTCCACGTCCCGGTATGGATAATCCTCGCCTCCGCCCTCTTCATGGGCCTCGGCACCCAGATCGGCGGTTGGCGCATCGTCAAGACGATGGGCTCGCGTATGGTGCGGCTGCAGCCGGTTCACGGCTTCAGCGCCGAGACGGCCTCCGCCCTCGTCATCTTCGTCAACTCCTGGCTCGGCGCCCCCATCAGCACGACGCAGGTCATCGCCACCGCCATCATGGGCGTGGGCGCCACCCAAAACATCAACGCCGTGCGCTGGGCGCTGGCCCGCCGCATCGTAATAACGTGGTTTCTAACCATCCCCGGCGCCGCGGCCATAAGCGCCGCGTGCTACTACGTCGCGCATTTTGTTTTCGGCGTCGCTTAAACCAAGGGAGCGAACATGGTAACTCGCATATTGACTATCGCCGTAGTTTGCAGCCTGGCCCTTTTCGCCGGCTGCAGTTCCTGCAAGAAAAAAGAGCCGCCTCCCGCCACTCCCCTCGAGGAGGTCCTGACGGAGGCCGTAGGCCGGTGGGAAGCGGGGCGGTGGTGCGAATACCGCCTGACCAGCCCCGGCGGCAAGGAATCCGAGGTCCTCGTCGCCCTCACCGGCAAGGAGCGCCGCGGCGGCAAGGATTACTTCTGGCTGGAGGTCGTCGTCGAGCGCGAAGGCCGCACCGTCATATCCAAGGCGCTGGTGCCGCAACTGGAGAGCGTGTCCTTCCTCGAGAGCGGCAAAGACCTCACGAAGGAATCGGAACGTCTCATCGTGAAAGTGGGCGACGCCCGCGCCGTGGAGCTCCCGCTTAAGGAGCTGCAGCTATTGCAACAGGCGCTCGAGACCATGGGCCGGGGCCCGGACCTCAACGAGGTCTTCGGCGGCGGCGCCGACATCAACGCGAAGGAGGCCGGCGCGGTCGAGTACGAAACTTCTTCCGGCAAGAAATTGGCGTGCGAGAAGCTGGTCCTCACGAAGGCCGGCCGCGACGCCGGGTACGCCTACGTCGCGGAGGAGGTCCCGATCTTCGGCGTGGCCTTCTCCGAACACGATAAAGGAACCCTCGAGCTCGTCGACTACGGCGACTCCGGCGCCATGACCGCCATAACCGAGGAACCGGAAAAAATCGACCTGGTGGGAATCGCTAAAGGCCTAAAAGATTTCAATATTAAATGAACGGAGATGGCCCGAGTTAAAAGCGAGCGCCCGCCGGCCGCCGAAGCGCCCTTCGGCCCCGACAAGGCCGTATTCGTCGTCGGCGAGGCCGGGTCCAACTGGCGCGCCGGCGACCTGGGCGGCGACGAGGAGCGGGCGCGCGCGCTGATAGACGCCGCCGCCGACGCCGGCTGCGACGCCGTCAAGTTCCAGGTCTTCCGGGCCGCGACCGTGTACGCCCCCGGCGCCGGCGCCAGCGACTACCTGGCGGACGCCGGCATAAGCGACGACATCGCAAAAATCCTCGCCTCCCTCGAGATGCCCTACGAGATGCTCGCGGGCCTCGCCGCCCGCGCGCGCGAACGCGGCCTGGAGTTCATGGCCACCCCCTTCTCGCCCGCCGACGCCGCCGCGGTGGACAAATTCGTAAACGTCCACAAAATCGCCTCCTACGAGATAAACCACCTCCGCCTCCTCGAATATCTGGTCACTACCCGCAAGCCGCTGATAATCTCGACGGGCGCCGGCGCCTTCGCCGACGTCGAGCGCGCGCTCGATTTCATCCTGGCGACGGCCAACGTCCCCGTGGCGCTCCTGCAGTGCACCGCGGCCTACCCCGCACCCCCCGAGGCGATGAACCTGCGCGCCATAACGAAGCTAGCCGAGATGTTCGGCGTCACCGTCGGCCTCTCGGACCACTCGCCGGACCCCGTCGCCGCCCCCGCGGCCGCGGTCGCGCTGGGCGCCAGGGTGATTGAGAAACACTTTACGCTCGAGCGCACCCTCCCCGGCCCCGACCACGCCTACGCCGTGGAACCGGACGAACTCGCGGCCATGGTGCGCGCGGTCCGGCTGGTGGAGCGGATGCTGGGCACCGGCGAGAAATCGGTCCAACCCGCCGAGGAGGAGCTGGCCCGCTACGCCGTCCGCGGCATCCAGGCCACGCGCGACGTCGCCGCCGGCGAAATTTTGAAGGAAGGCGAGAACGTCGACATCCTTCGCCCCGGGAAGAACCGCCCGGGCATGAACCCCTTCGAGATAGGCCGCGTCGACGGCCGCCGCGCCCGGCGCGACATCCCCGCCGGCGACGGCGTCCGGGAGGGAGACTTCGACTGAGTGGAGGCCGACGTTCCCATTACGCTCCGGCCCGCCCGCGACGACGAGGACGACGTGCGCCTCCTCCGGGAATGGCGCAACGACGCCGCCACGCGCGCCGCCTCGTTCTCCGGGCGCGAGATCCCGTGGGACGAACACATCGCGTGGTTTGAGAAATCGCTGGCCGACCCCTCCCGGCACATCTTCATCGCGCTGGATGAAGGCCGGCCGGTAAGCGTCGTGCGCTTCGACGCGCGAGCCGGCGACGAGGGCGAGGTGCACGTCATAGTCGCGCCGGCGGCGCGGGGCCGGGGCGTCGCTACCCGGGTCCTCCGGGCCGCGTGCGAACTCGCGAGCCGGGAGTTGGGTTACGTCGAAATAATCGCGCGCATCAAAGAGGACAACGTCGCCTCGCGGCGCGCCTTCGCCCGGGCCGGCTTCGGCCCGGAACGGCCGGAGACGCTGGCCGCCGCCGAGGGAGAAATCCCCATCGTCGTGACGACGTGGCGCCGCTGACGCG
>DATKXQ010000387.1:0-2545 GCA_035528975.1 bacterium | reverse complement strand
CATGATGCCGGCGGCGTTGTTGGACGCGCCGTAGCCTTCGGTCGGCACCTTGAAGAAATTTTTGTCCAGGACGCCGTTGGAGTTCTCGTCGTGCAGGACGTAGACGGCGTAAGTGCCGTACGGCAGGTCCGCGAATGTGGCTTGCGCCTTGTAGTTTTTTACGTCTACGACCACCGTTTTGAAGGCTCTCGCCGGTTCGTCGGGAAAGCCGTCTTCGGAGCGGAAGAGCATGAAGCGGGCCTGGCCTACGTCGGCGCGGAGGTTCTCAACGATTACGGTGATTTCTCCCCGGGACGCCGTGAGCTGGGCCGCGGCGGCGCCCGCGACCGCCAGCACGATGGCGCAGACAAGCATACCCTTTTTCACGTTCGAGTTCCTCCATTCTAAAGAGCGGTCGGGTTTCCCTCGCCGGGGGGGCGAGCCGCGGCGCGCTATCTTAGTTGCGTTTTTATGTTATACTCAATATAGAGGTAAAAGCCATAGGAGGATAGGCTATGGGAAAAGCGTTCGTAATCGTCGCGGCGTGCGTAGCGGCTGCGGCGGCGCAAGCCGGTAACGTAACCGTCGGCGCGAAAGAGTTCAACCTCAACATCCCGTTCTGCGGCACATGAGGCCCCCAGTACCGGGTCCAGGTTTTGGTCCTGAAGAGCGATTTGAACGTTAAGGCGTCCATAACCCGCATCGAATATCAATCGTACGACGACTACGCCCCGGGTAATTTCTACGAACTGGAGATGAAGTTGTGCCACACGCCGCTCGGCGCGCTGACCACGAATTTCAACCAAAACTACGGCGGCAACACGCCCGTCCTCGTCGCGACGGCCAACCCGTTCACGATAAACGGGAAGAAAGACCAGTGGTTCGGCCTGGATTGCGCGCCCGCTTTCGACTATAACGGCGTCGATAATTTAATAATCGAGGTGAGGTGGCGCAACCAGCAGCTTACTACGAAAGTGGAAGTCTGGGCGTACAACGCCGCCACCAACCGACTCCTCATATACAAAGACTACAACGCCGCCGAGGGTCAGCTCTCGACCAAGACGGACCGCTTGCGGCTGACCTTCGACGACTCGGCCGCGGCGCCCACGTCCCTCGGTAAGGTCAAAGCGTTGCTCCGCTGAACCCCGCTCCCCTTAGAAGAAATCGTACGGGTCCACGTCCACCCGTACGCGCACCGGGCCCTTGCGGCTCACGACGGCGGCGAGTCCCTTCCCGGCGCGGGCCGCCGCATCCGCATCGTCGTCGGGCGTTTTTACCAGTATCTGCCACCGGCGGCGCCCCCGCACGCGGGCCAGCGGCGCCGGCACGGGCCCCAATACCTCGGCGCCGTTTTCGAATATGCGCGTCAGCGCCGACGCGACCGCCGAGGCGGCCTTCTCGCCGCCGCGTCCTTTATGCTCCGTCACGACGACGTTGACGAGGCGCGAGTACGGGGGGAGGTTTAGCCGCCGGCGGAACGCGAGTTCGCGCTCGGCGAACCGCCCGTAGTCGCCGACGGCCGCCGCGGCGACGGCGTAGTGGTTCGGCTCGAAGGTTTGTATAATCACCCGGCGCGGCGAGGCCGACGGCTCGAGCATCCGCCGTATCGTGCGGAAGGTCTGCTCCGAGGCGCGGAAGTCGGGCAGGTTCATCGCGGTATCGGCGTTGGCCAGCGCGGCCAGCGTGACGCGCGGGTCGCCGAGGGCCCGCAGCGCCATCCGCGTGCCGACGATTACGTCGTACGCGCCGGCGGCGAAGTCTTCCCAGAAGGCCCGCGTGCGCGCCGCCGTTTTCAAGGCGTCGGAGTCGACGCGGGCGACGCGGGCGTCGCGGAACAACAGCCGTATCTCGGCCGCCAGTTTTTCGGTTCCGAAGCCGACGCCGGAGAGCTTCTCCTTCCCGCAATAGGGGCAGCGCCGCGGGAGCGGCTCGCGGCGCATGCAATAATGGCAGCGCAGCGCCTTTTCTTCCTCGTGGTAGGTAAAGGCGACGTCGCATCGGTCGCAGGAGAGCGACCGGCCGCACGCACCGCAATATAGATAGGGTATGTATCCGCGCCGGTTCACCATGACGAGGGCGCGGCCGGAAGCGGCGAGCGTGGCGCGGAGGTTGGCCGCCAACGTCGACGATAATATTACGGCCCCCTCGGCGGCCACGGCCTTCGACATGTCCACTACCGTGAGCTCCGGCCGGGCGGCGTCGTCGTCGACGCGCACGAGCGCCGCGGCGCCGGCCGTCGTAAGCGCGTAGGCCTCCAGGGAGGGGGCCGCGGCCGTCATGACGAGGGGGGCGCGTTTCGCCCGGGCCGCGGCGACGGCGCGGCCGTGGTAATAGGGCGCCATCTCCCATTGCTTGTAGGCGTTGTCGGCCTCGTCCGTGATTACGACGGCCGTTTCGGGCGGCAGCGGCAGGAATAGCGCCGAGCGCGTACCGACGACGCGCTCTACGGTTCCGCGCCGGCAGCGCCGGAAGACTTCCCACCGCGCGGCCGCGGACATCTCCGAGGAGTAGGCCTCGAACGGCTCGCCCCAAATCTCTTCGCACCGCCGCCGCGTCGCCGGGACGC
>DATKXQ010000386.1:0-3026 GCA_035528975.1 bacterium | reverse complement strand
CGCGTCAGCTTCTCGCCGGCGATGGCCAGCGACAGCTCCGCGTCGATGCCGAGCAACGCGCCGCCGCAGCACTTCTTGTATTCGGCGTAGTCGACGACCGCGGCGCCGACGGCCCGCAGGAGGTCGCCGAGCGAATGGGGGGCCTCCGGGTCCTCGGCGTCGTGGAAGGCCCAGGAGGGCTTGAGGTAGTGACAGCCGTAGTGGACGGCGAAGCGGAAGTCGCCCAGCGGCGCGACCACCTTCTCCTTAATGGCCTCCGGCCCGACCTCCTCGTAGAGCCACCGCGCGAAGTGGCGGACCCGCGGCGGCCTCTCGACCTTGCGGCCCACCTTCGCGAGCTTCGCGTTGACGCGCGAGCGGAGGTCGTCGTCCTCGGCCAGCTCTTCCGCGGCCTCCGCCAGGACCGATACGCAGCTCGAGCACAGGCCCAGGACCTCCAGGCCGGCCTCCTCCGCGACGGCCAGATTGCGGGCGGCCAGGAGGAGCGTCCCCTCGCGCGTGGCGGACTTGATAGGAAAGCCGCAGCAGGCGAAATCTTGGAGCGGCTCGAGCTCGGCGCCGAAAAGCCGCGCGACCTCGACGGCCGACTTCTCGTACTGGCGGCCTCGCAGCGGGATGGTGCAGCCGAGGAATAGGGCGTACTTGTTTTCCATATGTTAAAGCGTTACGATTCTTCCAGCAGCTTGCCCACTTCGTCGCAGCTTGTCTTGAGCTCGGTCAGGCCCATCTTGGCGCGCTTCTTGTTGTCGAACTCCTCCAGCTCGTAGAGGCGGCCGAACTGCTTGAGGAGGTCCAGCTGGGTCACGTACGCCGGGTGCAGCTTGCCCTCGCGGGCGGCTATGTTCTTCACCGCGGTGATTATCTCGGCGAAGGATACCCCCTGCGGACAGCGCTCCTCGCACGAGTAGCAGGTCGAGCAGAGCCAGATGAAGTCGCTCGCGAGGACCCGCTCGCGCAACCCCAGGAGGATCATCCGGATTATCTTGCGGGGGTTGTAGCGCTCGTCAATGGCGCGGACGGGGCAGGCCGCGGTGCAGGTGCCGCAGGCGAAGCAGTACGTGACGGCCTCGCCGCCGGGCTCCGCGGCGATCTCGTGTTTGAAGTTGGGATCAATTCCGGATATGGTCATTAGTTTACGACGTGAACCGGGCGGGATAAAAAAGCCCACGCCCCGGGAAGGGGTATGGGCCTTAGCGAGCGGCGGAACGCTCGGGCAAAGAGCTATCGTAAAGTTCGGGCGCGAACGGAAGGCCGTCGCGTCGGCCTGCGCCCCGTCTCTCCCGGTACGGAACGCTCGTTCAATTTAAAATATACGGCCGCGGGTGTCAAGTGAAATCCTACACAAAGTCGGCGTTTTTTTACGGCGACATTAAATTTATCGAGGAAAAAGTATCGCCGAAATTTAGGTTGACCGCGGCGGGGGGACATATTATAAAGGGGGGCGCAGATGCCCGGCCGGGGCCGCGGCCGCGGCCGGAGGAGGAATATTTTCATGGATATCGGCATTCCCAAGGAGCTCACGTCGGCCGAGACGCGCGTCGTCGTTACGCCGATGGGCGCGTACGCGCTCGTGCGGGACGGCCACCGCGTCTTCGCCGAAACGGACGCCGGCGCGGACGCCGGCTTTACGGACGAGGATTACGAGAAGGTCGGCGCGACGGTCGTCTTCTCGCCGCAGGAGGTTTACGGCCGCGCCGAGGTCGTCGCCAAGGTCCAGCCGCCCACGGTCGACGAGATAGAGCTGACGCGCGAGGGCGCCATCATCTTCAGCGCGCTGCAGCTCGGCGCCCAGGTGGACGAGGCCGTCCAGGCGATGCTGGCCCACAAGCTCGTCGCCATCGGTTACGAAATTATCGAGGACGAGCGGGGCGAGTTTCCGGTAATGAGAATAATATCGGAGCTCGTGGGCCATATGACGCCGAGCATCGCGGGCCGGTACCTGTCCCACTACGAGGGCGGCCGGGGCGTGGCGCTCGCGAACCTCCCGGGCATCCCGCCGGCGGCGGTGGCCATCGTCGGCGCGGGCAACGTGGGCATAACCGCGGCGAAATCGTTCGCCGCCCTCGGCGTCCAGACCCACCTCTTCGACCGCTCCGTCGGCAACCTACGGCGCGGCGAGGCCGTGGCGCCGGCGGTCGTCACCCATATGGCGGAAGCGCCCAACATCGCCCGCGCCTGCGCGTACGCCGACGTGCTCATAACCGCGGCCTACGTCCACGGCGACCGGCCCCCCATGCTCGTCACCGAGGAGATGGTCCGCTCGATGAAGCCGGGCGCCGTCGTCATGGACATCGCCATCGACCAGGGCGGCTGCGTCGAAACCAGCCGGCCCACGACCAACAACGACCCGGTCTTCGCGAAGTTCGGCGTCACCCACTATTGCGTGCCCAACATCGCCGCCGCGGTCCCGCGGACCGGTTCGTACGCGTTCAACAGCAACCTGAAGCCGTTCCTGGCGGAGGTGACGGCGCTGGGCGTGGGGGAGGCCGCGAGCCGCAACCCCGGCCTGCGCAAGGGTATATACTTCCACGGCGGCGCGTGCACCCACCCGCGCCTGTGCGACCTGTTCAATCTCGAATATACGCCCATCGACGACGCCCTCGGCCGCTGAGGCGCCGTCACTCGTTTGCGGAGTAAGAGCTTATGGTTATGACCTGGATAAAGGAGTACAAGGATAAGCGGACGACCGCGGCCGAGGCGGTCAAGGTCATCGCCTCGGGCCACGACGTGCACATCCACCCGGGGTGCGCCGAGCCCATCTCGCTGGTGGAGGCGATGACGGCCCGGGCGTCGGAGCTTCAGGGCGTCCGCGTGTGGCACCTCTTGACCTTCGGCCCCGCGCCCTATATGGCCCCCGAGATGGCGCCCCACTTCCGCCACATGGCCTACTTCACCGGCCCCAACGCCCGGGAGGCCGTGAACGACGGCCGCGCGGAGTATATCCCGATTTACTTATATGAAATCGGAAACCTGATCCTCGGGGGGTTCTACGACGTGGACGTCGTCCTGTGCAACCTCTCGCCGCC
>DATKXQ010000385.1:0-2541 GCA_035528975.1 bacterium | reverse complement strand
CGCGCACGTCTTCGGCGCCGGTAATTTGGCCGCCCTCGAGGGCGCACAGCGCCACGACGCCGCGCGAGGCGGCGAGGGCCGCGGCGTCGCGGTAGGCCGCGGCCTTGGCCGCGGCGTCCAGCCGGCTGTGCATCTTCGCGCGGGCCAGCTCGTTCGCGCGGCCGCGCAGCACGCCGGTCGGCTTTCCGGCCGCGTCCAATTCTATCCCGGGCCACGAAGCCTCCACGGCCAAATACCGCCACGCGGTTTTATTGAGAATTAAAGAGTGCGAGTCCACGCGCGCGACGGCCACCGGTTTACGGGGCGACGCGGCGTCGAGTTCCGCTCCCGTCGGAAGCTTCCGCTCGGCGAGGCGGCTCTCGTCCAACCCTACGCATACCGTTATTTCGCCGCCGTGGCCTGCCGCTTCGCGGACGAGGTCGAAGACGTCGTCGAGCCGGCGCGCTCCGCTCAGGTCGAGGTCGCGCAGCGCCAGGCCGGTCAGCAGCAGGTGGACGTGGGCATCCCACAATCCCGGGAATACGGCCGCGGCGCCGAAGTCTACTACCGGCGCGCCGGCGCGCTCGAGGCCCCACGCGTCGGCCCCGGAACCGACGGCGGCCACGCGCCCCCCGCGCGCGGCTACGAACGTCGCCTCCGGGCCCCCGGGCGCCGTTATAATCTTCTCGGCCTTGAATATCTTATCGGCTTCCACGTCGCGCACGGCCGGGCCGTTGACACCCCGCGGCCGCTATGGTAGCATTATAGTTGAAAGGAATAGAAAAATGAAGCGTTATCCCCGCGGGTACGAACTGTGAGCATTCTGGTAGTGGGGTCCGTAGCCTTCGACACGATTACGGCGCCGGGCGGCCGGGTCGAAGAAGAGTTGGGCGGCTCGGCGACGTACTTCGCGCTGGCGGCGTCGCTGTTCGCCCCCGTCGCCGTCGTCGCGGTGGTCGGCGACGATTTCCCGGAGGAAGCGGTCCAGATGTTTGTCGCCCGGGGCATCGACTGTTCGGGCCTGGCGCGGCGGGAGGGCAAGACCTTCCGCTGGTGCGGCCGCTACGGCGACGACGTCAACGTCGCGATAACCGAGAGCACCGAGCTGGGCGTCTTCGGCGAATTTCGGCCGGAGATTCCCGCGAGCTGCCGCGATCGGCCGTTCGTGGTCCTCGGCAACATCGACCCGCTCCTGCAACTGGCGGTCCTGGAGCAGGTCGACAAGCCCTCTTTCGTCGCCGTCGATACCATGAATTATTGGATCGACCGTCAGCGCGACGATTTAAAAGAGGTCATCGCGCGGGCCGATATCCTTATAGTGAACGACGCCGAGGCGAGGATGCTCGGCGGGGAGGCGAACCTGCTCGCGGCGATGGCGCGGCTCCTCGAGCTCGGGCCCCGGTACGTCCTCGCCAAGAAGGGCGAACACGGCGCCGTTCTCATGGGCCGCGATTTCGAGTTCGTCCTGCCGGCCTTCCCGCTGCGGGAAGTGGCCGACCCGACGGGCGCGGGCGACAGCTTCGCCGGCGGCTTCATCGGATACCTCGCGGAGTCCGGCGACACGTCGCCTGCGAACCTCTGCCGGGCCGTGGCCTACGGCGCCACGGTGGCCTCCTTTGCCGTGGAGGGCCTGGGCACCGGCCGCCTGGCGAGCGTGACGCGCGGGGAGGTAGACGAGCGGTTGAAGCGCCTGGGCGATATGACGCGATTTTAAATAGGTATAGGTTATGGCATCGGCACTCCTATTAATATTGCTTATCGTGGATCGGGCCGTGGGCATCTACATGCTCGTGATCGTGGTGCGGGCCATTATGTCCTGGTTCAGGCCGAATCCCCGGAATCCCGTCGTTCGGTTCCTCAACGCCGTCACCGACCCCGTCATGAATCCGGTGAGGGACTTGATATACTACCGTCTTCGCCTCAACCTCGGCGGCATCGACATCTCGCCGCTGGTCGTCATCGCCGCCTTGTGGGCGGTGCGCGCGCTCGTGATACCGTGGCTCGTCGGTATCGTACGAAGCTTCGGCTAGGCGCGAGCCCGCGGTCGAGAGCGGCGTGAAACGCCGCTGTTTTTTTATTACTTATGGGGACGACCGTTTTCGCATTTTGCCTCGGCGCCGCGGCGGTAGTCGCGCAGCTCGAGCTGTTGCGCGAGTACCTCTCGCTCGCGGGGGGCAACGAGATCGCCGTCGGCCTGACCCTCGCGGCCTGGCTGGCGGCCGGCGGCCTGGGCAGCCTTTCGGCGTACGCGGTGCGCAAAGCTTCCTGGGCCGCGGCGGCGTTTTCGTTCGTCGCGCTCGCCTTCTGTTACTTGCTCGGCCTGTGGCTGGTGTGGGGAGGCCGCCACATCCTGGGCGTTTCTCCCGGCGAAGTCGTCGGTTGGTTGCGGGCCTTCGGGTTCGCTTTCGCGGCGGTGGGGCCGGCGGCTTTTTGCGGGGGGGCCGCTTTTGCGCTCGGGGCCGCGGCCACGGGGGAGGCGAAGAAAGCGTACGTAGCGGAGGCGGCGGGTTTCTGCCTGGCGGGCTTGCTTTTCACGACTTTGCTCTACCGGTGGATGACGCC
>DATKXQ010000384.1:0-2532 GCA_035528975.1 bacterium | reverse complement strand
GACTCGCGACTTTTGTAGGCTTTGACAACGACGCGGTTGTCGGTCTCGTCGTCGTGATAAGCTTCGAGCTTGGCGGCGAGCTCGTCCACCAGCGCCGGCGCGTCGCCGGGTTCCACGGCGCCGTGCGGTTCGCGGCCGCGGAGGTTCAGGTACAGGCCGTTGAGGCCGAGGCCGTAAGCCGACGTGCGACGCCAATCGATGTTATCCAAAAATTCGGTCTCCTCCCGCCGGGAGGGGTCGGCCAGCGCGAGGTAGCCGTTGTCGAGCAGCCAGGTGTTGAGGTTGAACTCGCGGTAGAAGGGCGCGAAGCCGTGGTCCGAGATGATGAAGAAGGTCGTCTTGTCGTCCACCCGGGCGAGGACGCGGGCCAACGCGCCGTCCATGGCGCGGTAGAAATGTTCCACCGCCCCCTTGACCTCGGGCGAGGCGTTCGGCTCGTAAAGGGGATGCTGCGGGTCCATCGTCCGCCACATCATATGGGTGTTCTGGTCGATGCTGGAGAAGTAGAAGTAGTAGAAGCCGTCGTCGAAGTCGGCCAGCGTCTGCTCGAGCGAGGTAAGTCGCTCCTCGAGCACGATCTGGGCCTGCGCGAGGTACTCCTCTTCGCCGAAGACGTCGTAGGACAGCGCCTTCGTCTCCTCGGGAAAGCCCTGGGTGTAGAAGCGGCCGGAGCGCCGCGCGAGTTGGCCGGCGTATTTCGCCGGCGTACTTATCGGCAGCGCCGGCTCGAGCGGGTCTATGTTCACCGGCGAGACGTAAAGGCGGAAGTGGGGCCGGACCTCTTTTAAATAAAACCGTACCATGCCGGCGGTATCCGCCAGCGGCCCGGCGAGCTTGAACCGGACCTGGTGCCACTCGCTCCACTCGCCTTTTTTGAGTATTACCTCACCGCCGCCCCAGGATATTTTGGCGACGTCGCGGGCGGGGTCGCGGTGGGCCGTCAGCCGCAGCTTCGCCGCCGGCGCGCCCTCGCGGAAGGTATTGGGCGGCCCCACCAGGTCGGCCGTGAAGGAGTTGTCCCACAGCCGGACGGGGTAACACTCGCCGCCGGTGAATTCGTCGGCGTTGGCGGGCGGGTCGTCGGTGTAATAGGAGAAGGTGCCGTAGGTGCCGCGGAGGTCCGGCGTCCCCATGCCGGAGACGGTGCGGGCGTCGGTCTCCACCGGCGGGAAGTTGGAGGGGCATTTGAAGACCGTCGCCGGGACGTCGTGGCGCGCGAGTATCTCCCACAGGCACGGGCCGCGGCGCAGGTTCTCCACCTTGCCGCCCGAGAGCGGCAGGACGAGGCCGCCGAGCTTCACCGTTTTGGAGGGCGGCAGCGCTCGCGATATGGAGAGGTAGGGGACGAGCGTGTGCGGCTCGCGGTGGATGAAGTCGAAGATGCCATGGACGCCCGACCCCGCGCCCGTTATGAAGTCGGACCACGCCACCGGGCTCTGCGGCGGCAGGCTCGTGGCCAGCGGCATGAACGTGTTGCCGGCGATGAACCGTTCGAAGGTGGGCATGCCGCCGCGCGCGACGAACCGCTCGACCAGCTTGGGGTCCATGCCGTCGATGGCGAGCACTATTACCTTATGGCCCGGCGCGCGCGGCTTGCCGGCGCAGGCCTCGAGCAGGGGGGCGAGGCCGCCGGCCGCGGCCACCGCGGCGCCGGTCCCCGTGGTTTTCAAAAAATCACGCCTCTTCATTTGCGTTCTTCTCGGTTTCTTCGGGCCCCGGCGGGAGCTCCAGCTCGAACGGCAACCCTTCCATATACGAGGGCGCGGCGACGCCGAACAGCGCGAGCGCCGTGGGCGCGACGTCCATTATGTGCGGCCGCTCCGTCGCGACCCGGGCGTTGGAGAAGAAGACGCCGGGCACGAGCTCCGAGGCGATGCAGTGGTCGCCGGACCAGGCCTTGACGTTGTCGGCGAAGACGTCGCCGGCGGTGCCGCCCGTGGCCGAGTCCCAGCCGGCGCGGTAGCCGCGGTTGTATCCCACGACGAGCTCGGGGCCGCCGTCCAGGTACGGGCCGTCGTATATCTCGGCGAGGTCGTAGACCTTGCGCACGGCGACGTCGCCGCGGCCCTCGTCGCGCAGGCCCGTCAGCTTCGCGGCGATTTCCTTTTTGAGGGCGGCCACCTCGGCGCGGGGGACTACGCCCCGGGCCTCGCGGCCCGCGACGTTGAGGTAGATGCCGCCGAGGCCGAGGGCGTACGCCCGCGTCCGGCTCCAGTCGACGCCCGCCAGCCACTTGCCGCCGGCGGCGCCGTCTTGCATCACGAGGTAGCCCTCCCGCTTCAGCCAGGCGTTCACGTTCACGCCGCGCTCGAAGGGCGCGAAGCCGTGGTCGGACATAACGATTAACAGGTCGCCCGGGGCCGTTTTCGCGAGCGTGGCGCCCACCAGTGCGTCCATCTGCACGTACATATCCTCGACCGCGCTCGCGTATTTCTCCGTGTCCTTGCCGGCGTTCGCCGGGTGGCCGGAATTTAAATAACGGAAGAACATGTGTTGGATGCGGTCGGAGGCGTCGAAGACGCAGGCCACGAC
>DATKXQ010000383.1:0-2490 GCA_035528975.1 bacterium | reverse complement strand
GACCGCCACGGCCGCCGAGACCTCGCACAAGCGTTGTAGAACATCGCGCTGCTTCGGCTTCGGCTCCGCTAAGACCGTATGCAGCGTCGTGACCGCGGGCTTAGCGAGGTGCTCGAGGAACGTCAGAACGTAGCCGCCGGCCCGGCCGCCGAAGATACCGTATTCGTGCTGGAGGGAGACCACGCGGGCGGGGGAGTCGTTTACGAAGTCGGCCGCGGCGGCATAGTCCTCCTTGCGGGAGGCGCGGATAATGCGGCCTACCTCCGGGCCGTAGGGGCGGCGACGCGCCCGCTCGCTCATCGCGATGACGCGGACGCTGCCGCCCTCGCCCAACGCTTCGCCCCGGCCGCGGCCTAGCGCCGTGGCCAGGTCGAACGCGAAGGTCGCCACGCCGCAGCGGCGAGGTGGGTACGTCGAGACGATGTATACCTCTGACCGCCTCCCCATAACTCCTTCCCCGTCGTTCGTCATTCTTTACAGCTCAAGAGGTAGCGGAGCAATTCGTCGAAGTCGGCCGTCGCCAGCGCCACGACGGTGTCGGCCGCGCCGTAGTACACGCGGAGCTCCCTCGTCTCCGGGTCTACGACCGCGCCGCCGGGGAACGTGACGCCCGGGACGTCGCCGACCATTTCGTAATAGGCCTTGGGGCCGAAGACCCAATCCTTGCTGCGGCGGATGACGCGCCACGGCTCGTCGAGGTCCAACAGGGCCAGGCCGGCGCGGTAGAGGCTGCCGGAGGCGGTGCGCCGCACGCCGTGGTAGATGATAAACCAGCCCTCCGGCGTCTCGATCGGCGGCGGCCCCAGGCCGACGCGGTCGGCGTCCCACGAGGCGGCGCGGGTCGTCAGCAAAAGGCGGTGGTCGCCCCAGTACTTGAGGTCCGGCGAGAAGGAGATCCAGATGTGGGCCTGGCCGCGGATTATGGGCCGGTGGATGAGCGCGTGGCGGCCGTTTATCTTGCGCGCAAACAGCGACGCGTCCTTGTCCTCCGGCGGCAGCAACCGGCCGTAGCGGTTGAAGGTCTTGAAGTCGGCCGTCGTCGCGAGCGATACCACCGTCGATTCGCAGATGAACGACGTATACATGATGGCGTATGCGCCGGGCGGCTCCAGCCGGACGATGCGCGGGTCCTCGACGCCGAATTGCCCCTCCTCGAACGCCGGGTCGGCGACGAGGGCCGGGCGGTCATCGATGCGCCAATCGGTTTTGCCGTCCGCGCTCCGGGCGACCGTCAGGTGCGAGAACCCGCACATGTCCTCCACCCGCACCAATAGCAGCGTCTCGCCGTTGACGAGCGTGGCGCCCGGGTTGAAGACCGCGTGCGCGGGGTAGGGCCAATCGCGCGCCGTCAGGATGGGGTTATCTTCGTAGCGCGAAAAAAGCGGTTCGTCGCCGAATTTACATTCGTATTTGTCCGTAGGCATAATACCTTCCTCGGAAAGGGAGCGAGCGGGATAGACCATCGTGGGGACAGGCGGCCGTCGCCGCGGCCTTTACGTCGTATTATAACATATTCGCGCGCGGGGGAGAAAGAAAGCGCCGCCTAACGCGCGGCCGCTTCGGGCCAATAGTAGGGGAGGTCCGGCGGCTCGCGCCAGCCGAAGCGGCCGTAGTGCGCCGGGTCCTTGCGCAGGAGGTTGCTGCGGTGGCCGGCGTGAAGGCGCTCGTCGCCGAGCCACGGCGGCATCTTGAGCGGGAACTTCACGCGGCGGCGCCGGATGTTGTTGCGGTAGCCGCGGCGGACCCACTCCGTGCACATGGCGTTGAGGTATTGCGCCAGCGCGTCCTCGTAGCCGCGCCACATCTTGACGGCGGGGTGGTGGCGCCAGCCGCCCGAGGTTTGGCGCCGCAGCGTGCGTAATATGATGAGGGCCTCGAGGCGCTGGTTGCCCAGCCGCCGCCAATCCAGGGACCGCGCCGTCTCGTCGAAGTCGGCATAGGGGAGGAAGGTTTGCATCGAAAAAAGCGCCGTTTTACAGGCTCTCTTTTTAATATATCCGAATTGGGGCGCCGAATCAAATAAAAAAGCCGCGGTTGCGGCCGGATATAAAAATAAGGCCCCGGCCGGGGCCGGACGGGGCCTTGTCGAATACCCTCCCCCATGTAGTGGGTGGTTGCTTCTGGTCGAACGCGACAGAGGAAACAGGTGACGCCGCGTACGCAACATACCATCACAGGGCGATTAATATACTAGCAAAAGGCGTGCCAGGCATGTAACGCTTTGAATATAAAAGGGTAAGGGGGATAGGCTACGGCTCGCCTCGAGCGTCGGGCCGCCGATATTGGCGGCTCCGAGTCGGGTTTGGCCGTAAATATCGATAAAACACGGGGAGGTAAACGTAAAGAGGAGGCCGCCGGAATTGGCGATTTTTTACAAAACCGGCGGCGGGACGCGGCGCCCCGGGGGCGCGTCGCCGGCTGGGGGCGTCGGGGCCGCGGCTACGGTTTGGAGCGGCCGAGGTAAGTGCGGTACTTCGGCCCGGCTTCCTC
>DATKXQ010000382.1:0-6045 GCA_035528975.1 bacterium | reverse complement strand
CAGACCACGGGCACGAGAGCGAGAGGAACGTACGTGTTCATCTTCGAGAAGACCGAGCCGCGAAATAATACGCCGGCGGCCATCCGTCCCCGTTGCCTCCGTTTCTCATTTCGAGACGAACCTCTCGCCCACCGGAATCAGGTAAAGCGGCAGGTAGTCGTCTCCCAGCTCCACAACGTCGAGCACCTCCTCGTCGCGGAAGGCGCCCATGGGGCAGGCGCCCAGGCCGAGGGCCTCCGCCGTCAGCAATATGTTCTGGCCTATGTGCCCCGCCTCGAGCATGCAATAGCGCTCCGCCCGCTCGCGGTATTTGGCCGCGCTTATCGACGGCTTCGCGATTACTATTATTATCCCGGACGCGCGTTTGAGCGGGGCCTGGCCGAGGGCGGCGGCGGCGACGTCCCCCCTCACGTCGCCTTCTACCACTTTCGTCAGGCCGTGGTCCTTGGGCTCGTAGCGCCACAGCGCGACGTCGTCGGCGTAGTAAAGGGTCATGGGGTAGAGCGCGCCGGCGGACGGCGCCGCGCGGTATCCCCGGTCGGAAGTAATGCCCTGTCCCGCCCAGAGGAGTTGGCCCACCTCGGCGTCGGTCAACTTGCGCGAGCCGTAGGTGCGCGTCGAGCGCCGCGCGGCCAGGACCTCGGCGAGCGGCAGGCCGCCTTCACGGGACGGCTCAGGTAGTTCTTTGAAGTCGGCCGCCGGCGCCGGGTCGTCGCGGGGTGGCGCCGTACTTTCGGCCGTCGCCTTATCCTCCACTCTGCCCGCGCACCCCGCCGCCGAAGCCAACGCCGCGGCCGTCGCGATCACTAATAGCGCTCGCATTTTTTACGCCGCTCCTTTGCTCGCCTTCGTGCCCAGGTACGCCTCGATGACGCGCGGGTCGTTCTGGACTTCCTCAGGCCGGCCCGCGGCGATGGCCTCGCCGTGGTCGAGTACGACGACGCGGTCGCACACGTTCATGACGAGCTTCATGTCGTGTTCGATGAGCAACACCGTGACGCCGCTCTCGCGGATCCGGCGGATGAGGTCCAAAAGCTCGTTTTTCTCGGTGGGGTTAAGGCCGGCGGCGGGCTCGTCGAGGAGGAGGAGCCGGGGCTTGGAGACCAGCGCCCGGGCGATCTCGAGGCGCCGCTGCAGGCCGTACGGCAGCGCCGCGGCCTTCCAATCTTCCTTCCCCTCCAGCGCGACGAACTTGACGGCGGCGAGTGCCGCCTCGCGCACCCGCCTTTCGCCGCGGCGGTAGCGCGGCGTAAGGAACACCGCGTCCGCCACGCCCACGCGCGACATCCGGTGGCCGCCCACCTCGACGTTCTCCAGACTCGTCATGTCGTCGAAGAGGTTGATGTTCTGGAAGGTGCGGTAGAGGCCGCGGCCGGCGATCTGGTCCGGCCGGACGCCGCCTTTGGGCGCGAGGGCGACGCCGACGGCGGTGAAGGCCAGCGCCACCGCCAGCGACGAGACCCCCGCGCCGCCCGGGCCGAAGAGGTAGCGCTCCGCCAGAACGAACGTCGCGATCGTGCACGCCAAAGCGCCGACGGAGAAGGCCGGCAGCCAGCGCGCGCGCTTCTCGGCGCGGGCGATGACCTGGCTGTCGTAGCTGACGCGCCCCGCGGTGGGCGGGTAGATGCCGGTCACGACGTTGAAGAGGGTCGTCTTGCCGGCGCCGTTGGGGCCGATGAGGCCGACGATCTCGCCCTCCGCGATGGCGAAGCTCACGTCCTTGAGCGCGGCCAGGCCGCCGAAGTACTTGCTCAGCTTCTCGACTTTTAAGAGTTCAACCACTTCACTCGGGCAGTTTGATCAACTCCGCGTTGAGAGGCTTGCCGGAATATTTTACCGGGTCGACGCCGAAGTATTTAAACGTCGCGGGCGCGACGTCCATTATGTCGCCTGAGCTCGAGGCGAATTCCTCGTGGCCCGGCCCCGCGACGATGAGCGGCACGGGGTTCACCGTGTGGGAGCGCGTAGATATGTCCTCGACGTTGCCGTGGTCGCTCGTCAGTATCAACAAGTGGCGCTCAAGGTCGTAATAATCTAACACGGCGCCGAGCGCCGCGTCAATATCCTCCAGGTAGCGGACCGCGCGCCCCATGTTTTGGCGGTGGCCCGCGAAGTCCGTAAGGAAGTATTCGTAGAGCGTGAAGTCGTGGGCGAGGGCGATGCGGCCGAGCGCCTCGCCGGCCCGAGCCGGCGTCATCAGCCGCACGTCGTCGCCGCGCCGCTTCGCGTAGCGCCCCGTCAGGTCGAAGTAGACCGCGTCGCCGCGGTTGAACATCTCGGTGGTGCGGAAGGTCCCCTCGCCGTAGTAGGCCATCGCGGACGTGCACGACATCGGCGCCTCGCCGGCGACGTAGCGCGGGATGGAGGCGGTGCTGTAGGCGTTGGCGAACGTGGCGCGGAGCCCCGCGCGATTGAGGACGGGGATGAGGCCGTGCTTGTAGAGCACGCTCTTGAGGAGGCGATTGGGCCGCCCTTCCTTGTGGCGGCCGAAGAGCTTCGCGGCGTTGACGCCGGTGAACAACGCCGTCTGGCCCGTCGCGGACTGCGGCAGGCCGGGGACGCCCAGCGTGGCGTCGAGCGGCACGAGCGAGGCGCGCTCGTTATGGACGCCCTCCCGCCAGGCGTCCATGTCTATCGGCCCGATTAACTTTTCGAGATTGGGCAGGCGGGCGACGAGGAGGGGATTGACGCTCGCGTCCGCCGGCCCGATGCCCAGGCCGTCGACGAAGAGGAAGAGGATTTTTTCATCTCTTGTTTTAATAAACGTAGACGTGCGAGAGGGGTTTGGGTTAAGCGTTCTCTACCCCGTCCTTTTCTTGATATGGCGCCAGATGACGCGGTCGAGGACGCGCGCCGGCGTCAGCGCCACCTTCCGCCCGGGCGGCAGTTTCTCGTTGGCGGCCTCGTTGATGCGCCGCGCGAGCGCGTTCAGGACGTTGAGGTTGTTCCGGCCGTCGGCGCGCATCTCGCGCAGCAGGCGGACCGCGGTCTCGACGTTGCGCGCCTTCTTGCCGACGTGGTAGATGTAGCTGTAGAACGTGAAGATGTAACGGTCCAGTATCGGCACCAGCGCCGGCCTTTTGAGGTGCAGGATCTTCGACGCCACCGCGACGTCGACGCCCTTCACCTCGGCGAGCGACGTAAAGAGGTCGCGCAGCGGGCCGTCGATGAGTTCGAGCGTCTCGGCCTCGTTCATCGAAAACAGGTCCGCGCCGAATTCGTTCTTAGGGAGCGCGTTCGCGATGGCCCGCTTGCCCTTTATCGCCCGCCGGATGTCCGCCGGTTTAACCGCGCGTATCCGCGCGATGCGGAGCGCGGCGTCGACGTCGGCCGTCGTTATCTCGTCGCCGGGGTTGACGTACGGGTCGAACTGGACGATATCGCGGCCGTAATCAGCCGCCCCCTCCTCTATCTCCGCGATCATCTTGTCCTCGTCGACGTAGATTTCGCGGCCGTCCGTGAATTCCAACTTCGCCATGAGCTTCGCCTCCCGATGGGTTCTGGCGTTTTTACCTCAGGCCTTGCTTTCCGTTTCGCGCAGCATCTTCGCGAAGGCCGCGGCGTCGACTATCTTCACGCCCGACTTCTCGGCCTTCGCGAGCTTGGAGCCCGGGTTCTCGCCGGCGACGAGGTACGACGTCTTGGACGAGACGCTCTCGGTCGCCTTGCCGCCGCGCGCCGCGACGGCCTCGTGCGCTTCCTCGCGGCTCACGTCCGGCAGCGTCCCGGTGACGACGAACGTCAGGCCGGCCCAGGGGCCCGCCGGTTCCTCGGGCCGCTCCTCCTCCAGTTTGACGCCGGCGCGCTTCAATTTGTTTATTATCTCGCGCACCTCGTCGCGGCCGAAGAACTCGACGACGCTGCGCGCGACGACCTCGCCCACGCCCTTTATGGCTTCGAGCTCCTCCTCGTCCGCGGCCGTCACCTTATCGACGGAGCCGAAGTGCCGGGCGATGAGCGACGCGGTCTCGGCGCCTACGTTGGGAATGCCCAGGCCGTAGACGACGCGCGTCAGCCCCCGCCCCCTGGAGCCCTCGAGGGCCGCGAGCAGGTTCTTCTCCGAGAGCTCGCCGAACCCCTCCAACGCCGCCAGCTTGCCCGGCTCCAAAAAGTACAGGTCGCCGGCGTCGCGGACGCCGAGCTTGTCGTGAAGGACGGCGGCCACCTTGTCGCCCAGGCCCTCTACGTCCATCGCGCCGCGCGAGCCCCAGAGCTCCAGGCGACCGCGCGCCTGGACCGGGCAATCCCAGTTGGGGCATACGAGGGCCGCCGCGTCCTCCTCTTTGGCGAGCGGCGTACCGCAGGCCGGGCATTTCTCCGGGACCGGCGTCGGCCGGGAGTCCTCGGGCCGCAGGTGGTACTCCACCTCGACGATGTACGGTATGATGTCGCCGGCCTTCTCGACGTTCACCGTGTCGCCGGCGCGCACGTCGAGCTCGGCCACGCGCCCGGGGTTGAAGAGGCCGGCGCGCTTGACGGTGGTGCCGGTAAGCTGCACCGGCTCGAGGTTCGCCACCGGCGTTAAGGTCCCGCCGCGCCCCACGGACCACTCGATGCCGTTCACCTTGGTCGTGGCGCGCTCGGCCTTGAATTTGTACGCGAGCGCCCAGCGCGGCGCCCGGGCCGTCGCGCCCAACTTCTCGTGGGCCGCCAGCTCGTCGACCTTTATCACTATGCCGTCGATGTTGTAGAGGAGCTCGCGCCGCTCGGCCTCCACGTCGCGGTGAAACTTGAAGACCTCGTCCAGGCCCGCGCAGCGGCGCCGCGTGGGGTTGACGCGGAATCCCCACCGCGCCATATGCTCCAGCGCCTCGTCCTGCGTCGGGATGTCGGCCTCCTCCGTGATGACGTAGTAGAGCCACGCGCGGAGGGGCCGGCGCGCGACCTCGCGCGGGTCGAGGAGCTTGAGGCTGCCGGCGGTGGCGTTGCGGGGGTTGGCGAAGAGCGGCTTGCCGTCGGCCTCGCGGCGCCGGTTCAGTTCGGTCAGGCCCTCGCGCGTCATGTACGCCTCGCCCCTCACTTCGAGGCGGCCCGGCGGCGGTTCGTTTAATCGGAGCGGGATGTCGCGTATCGTTTTGAGGTTGGCGGTGACGTCGTCGCCGGCCACGCCGTCGCCGCGGGTGGAGCCGCGCGTCAGGACGCCGTCCTGATACTCGAGCGCGAAGGCGACGCCGTCTATCTTGGCCTCGCAGGTATACGCGACGTCGCCCTCGCCCAGGCCCTTGCGGACGCGCGCGGCCCACTCCCGCACCTCGTCCTCGGCGTAGGCGTTGTCGAGCGAGAGCATGGGGGGGGAGTGGCGCACTTCGGCGAAACCCTCCGCCGGCTCGCCGCCGACGCGCCGGCTCGGCGAGTCGGCCGTCACGAGCTCCGGGTGGGCCGCCTCCAGCTCGAGCAGCCGCCGGTAGAGCCGGTCGTACTCGTAGTCCGATATCTCCGGCTCGCCCTTGACGTAGTACAGGTGGTCGTGGTGCCGGATTTCGTCGCGCAGGCGCGCGAGGTCCTTCTCGATTTTCGCGCTATCTTCGGCCATAGCTGTTCTCCCGGGCGCCGGATTTTACCACGGCCGACCGCGCGGGGCAATATCAATGCCAAAAAAAAGGGTCGTTCGCCTTGACCTGCCGGAATTATCGACTATAATTTAGGGGTATACTTTCGACGGCGTTCGGCAAAACCTGCATCGGAGGCGCCCCCTTATGGACGAGAACCTGTGGGACTGGGTAGTGACGGAGGCCGAGAAGGGCCTGCACGCGTACCGGAAAGAGGGCGACCTGCCCTCGAGTCAGACGTCGAGCTGGACCATAAGCACGCTGGCCGCGGCGCACCTCGTCCGGGCGGTGGAGGAGTTCCGCAAGACCTCCGCGGACCTCGCGAACCGCCTCGTCCTCATCACGCTGCTCCTATTTGTAATAGGATTGTGCCAGGGCGCGTTCCTGGTGGTGACGCTCGTCGCGCCGTACGTGGTGAAGTGAGTAAAATAAGAAGGGAGTTGGTTGCCGTGGCAAAAAACACTTTTAAGAAGGGGAGCACGGGGCGCGGTGCAAT
>DATKXQ010000381.1:0-4742 GCA_035528975.1 bacterium | reverse complement strand
ACTTTATGGTAGCGGAGCTTGGCCAGCTCGAACTCCTCCTCGCCGATGCCGGTGCCGAGGGCGGTGATGATGGTGCAAATCTCCTCGTTCTTGAGCATGCGGTCGATGCGAGTTTTCTCGACGTTGAGGATCTTGCCGCGGAGGGGCAGTATGGCCTGGAAGGCGCGGTCGCGGCCCTGCTTGGCGGAGCCGCCCGCGGAGGGGCCCTCTACCAAAAAGAGCTCGCTGTCCTCCGGGTTGCGGCTCGAGCAGTCGGCCAGTTTGCCGGGGAGGCCGCCGGACTCGAGCGCCGTTTTCCGGCGCGTGAGTTCTTTGGCCTTGCGGGCCGCTTCGCGCGCGCGCGCGGCGGCCGTGGCCTTGCCGACGATGGCCCGGAGCAACGCCGGCCGCTGCTCGAAGGCCTCCACCATGCCCTCGTAGACGACCGATTGCGTGATGCCCTTCATTTCGCTGTTGCCCAGCTTGGTCTTGGTCTGGCCTTCGAACTGGGGCGAGGGCAACTTGACCGAGACGACGGCGGTCAACCCTTCGCGGACGTCTTCGCCCGTTATGTCGGGGCCGTTATTCTTGAGGAGCTTGTTCTTGGTCGCGGACTCGTTGATGGCGTTGGTGAGCGCGGCGCGGAAGCCGGTGAGGTGGGTGCCGCCTTCGGTCGTATTAATATTGTTGGCGTAGGTGTGGACGGATTCGTTATAGCCGTCGTGGTATTGGATCCCGGCCTCGACGACGACGCCCTCGCGCTCCCCCTCGACCATCAGGACCGGCCGCGATACGGGCGTCCGCGCGCGGTTGAGATATTCGACGAAGGCCTTGAGGCCGCCCTTGTACTGGAATATTTCCTCCCGGCCTTGCGCCTCCTCGTATAATTTAATCTTGAGGTCTTTGTTGAGGAAGGCGAGCTCGCGGAGTCGGTGCGCGATGGTGTCGTAGTCCATCTCGACGGTCTCGAAGATTTTGGGGTCGGGATGGAAGGTGGTTTTGGTGCCGGTGGATTTAGCGCGTCCTACTTTTTTAACTTTGCCCCGGGGCTTTCCGCGTTCGTACGCCTGGCGCCACACGCCGCCGTCGCGGCGTACCTCCACCTCGCAATACGCGGAGAGCGCGTTCGTAACCGAGACGCCGACGCCGTGCAAGCCGCCGGACACTTTGTAGACTTTGTGGTCGAACTTGCCGCCGGCGTGCAGCTCGGTCATGACGACCTCGAGGGCCGACTTCCGCGCCGTGGGGTGGCGCTTAACCGGGATGCCGCGGCCGTTGTCGGTAACCATTACCGAGTTGTCCTTGTGGAGGACGACCTCTACCGTGTTGCAAAACCCCGCGAGCGCTTCGTCGATGGAGTTGTCGACGACCTCGTAGAGGAGATGGTGGAGGCCGCGTTGGTCCGTCGAGCCGATGTACATCGCGGGCCGGCGCTGCACCGCCTCGAGGCCCTTGAGGATTTTGATCTGCGCCGCGTCGTACTTGGGTTCCACCCGGGAGGCGGCGGCCTCGTCGGCCGGGCGCGGGGCGGCCTTCGGTACGGCTTTCCTGGCGCGGCCCGCCGCGGTTTTTTCGCGGTTGACCGCTTCGCCGGCGGCCTTGCGGCCGGTTTTCCGGCCTTTAGGCCTTTGCGCCGCCGGGCGCGCTTTCGTCGCCTTGGCGGCCGCGGCCCGCTCTTTGGGCGCCGCGCCGCTGCCTTTTTTGGCCGCGGCCTTCTTCGCCTTCGCCTTCGGAGCCGTTTCTTTTTTAGTCTTTTTTCCGGCCATAGTAGCGAGTTATATCTCGCGTTTGTTATTTGTCGCGATAGGTTAGCGGGCGTGTTTTTTATCGCATTATTATATGATATTTATCTATAAAAAGCAATTAAAATCCCCCGGATTTCCGGCCCGGGGCGTCGTCGTAATTTATTGATATTATTGTATTAATAAGGTACGGCCGCATTACGTTCCGGCGTCGTCGGGGGCGGCGGTGCGGCCACGCCGGTCGGATGCGGTTATTATGCCTTCTGATATATTCATGTTAGCAACCGGCTCTAATCCGGGGGGAGCGGCGGTGGCGGTGAACCAGGTTTGCTCCGCCCCCCGGACGGCGTGCGCCAGGCGCTGCTGGCGCTCCTCGTCGAGTTCGGAGGCGACGTCGTCCAGGAGCAGGAGCGGGGCGTCGCCGCGTTTTTCGCCCAGGAGGCGGAATTGCGCCAGCCGCAGCGAGAGCGCGGCGGTCCGCTGTTGTCCCTCGCTCGCGAACCGGCGCGCGTCGCGGCCTTTTACCGTTAGCGTCAGGTCGTCGCGGTGGGGGCCGACGAGCGTCAGGCCGCGTCTTTCCTCTTCGTCGCGCGAGGCGCGGAGGGCGCGTTCGAAGGCCGGGGCGATTTCTTCGGCGTCGTCGCCGTCGGCGGGCACGGCGGGGGCGTACGCCGCGCCGAAGTCCTCGGCCTCGGGCGCGAGGTCGGCGTAGGCGGAGGCCGCGGCGGGGCCCAGGGCCGCGGCGGCCCGCGCCCGCAGCGCGGTGAGCTTTGCGCCGGCGGCGACGAGCTCGTGGTCGTAGGGTTCAATTTCGTGGCGCGGCGCCCCGCGGGACAGCAGCGCGTTGCGCGAGCGGAGGACGTTCTGATAGCGTTGGAGCGTGTACAGGTAGTCCCGGCTCTCCTGGCCGAGCCATACGTCCAGGAAGCGGCGTCGGCTCGCGGGCTCTTCCTTGACGAGGCCCAGGTCGTCGGGCGTGAAGGCGACGACGGCGAGGGTCCCGACGTAGTCGACGAGGCGGGGTATAGTTTCGCCGTTGACGACGACGCGCTTGCCGGAGGGAGCGTAGTGGATCTCGAGGGTTTGCTCGCCGCGGGCGGTTTGCGACGCGGCGCGCACCGCGAGGCCGTCCTCGCCCCGGAGGACGAGGTCGCGGTCGTTGTTGGTCCGGAAGGAGCGGCCCAGCGCGAGGAAATGGAAGGCCTCGAGGAGGTTGGTCTTGCCGGCGCCGTTCGGCCCCCGCACCAATATTAAACCGGGGGGCGCCTCAAGGGTCGCCTCCCGGTAGTTGCGGAAATTTATCAGGTTGACGTGGCTTAGGTACAACGCGGCTCCCCGGCCCGCCGCTATATTTTGATGGGCATGAGTATGCAGAGGTGGTTCTCGTCGCCGGTGGCGCGGAACGCGCCCTGTTTGCCCGGGTCGTTGAGCCGGTAGATCAGGTCGTCGCCCTCCACCGAGGCCACGATCTCGTGGAGGAAGGCGGGGTTGTAGCTCACCTTGAATTCGTCGCCGTCGTAGACGCACGGCAGCGGCTCGCGGGCCTCTCCCACCTCCGCCGTCTTGGCCTCGACTTCGAGCTGGTCCTTGCGGACCGTGATGATTATCTGGCGGTTGTTCTCGTCGCACATCAGCGCCACGCGGTCGACGACGTCGAGGAACGCGTGCCGGCCCACGCGGATCTCCTTCTCGAAGGATTGCGGAATCACTTCGCGGTAGGGCGGGAACTTGCCCTCGGCCTGGCGGGTCACGAAGCGGAAGCGGCCGCAGTCGAACGAGATGTGGTTTTCGCCGAACGCGATCTCCACCGGGTCGTCGTCGGCCAGGACCTTGGACAGCTCGCCGGCGGCTTTGCTCGGCAGGATGACGTCGACGACGCCGCCTATTTCTATCTCCGTCCGCAGAGAGGTATAGGCCAGACGGTAGCCGTCGGTGGCGACGAAGCGGACCTCGTTGCCCTCCGCCTGGATGCAGATGCCGTTGAGGGCGTAGCGGGTTACGTCCTCGGCCGCGGCGAAGAGGGTTTTCTTTATGAGCGCTTTGAGCGTGCTCTGCGTGAGCGTCAAAATGTGTTCGGGCGCGACCTCCGGGAAGACCGGGTAGTCGGCGGCGTCGAGCCCCATCAGCTTGAAGGTGGCGCGGCCCCCTTTGACCGTGGCCTGCGTCCCCTCGACCGCCACCTCCACTTCGTCGGCGTCGAGGTGGCGCGCTATTTCGACGAAGCGGCGCGCCGGGAGCGTGAGCGCCCCTTTGTCGGCGACTTCGGCGCCCACCTTGGTTCGGGCCCAGAGGTCGATGTTGGTCCCCGTCATTTCGACGGCGTCGGCCTCCGCGACGAACAATATATTTCCTAAGATGGCGAGGGTGCTCTTGGGCGGGACCGCGCTCTGCGCAATAGCAAGCGCTTCCACTAATTCTTTTCGGTCACAGGTAAACTTCACCGTGGCCTCCCTTGGCGTAGGTGTTTTTAGCTACTATATCACGAATCGCTTAAAATAATAACACTTAGGCGCTTCGGATGTCAAATGATTTGTTACGGTTTAACGCCGGTGAGGACGCCGGCCTTCAGCTCGTCGAGGGCCTGCGTTATCGTTTCGCGGACGGCGCCGTCTTTCTCCACCTTGAGGCGGGCGCGCAGCGGGTCCATAGCGCGCATGTCGCCGATGGCCGCCAGACTCGCGGCCGCGGCGCTGCGGATTTCGGGCCGCTTGTCGTCGAGCGCCGCGCCCAGCGGCCTCACCGAGCGCTCGTCGTGCACCACGCCCAGCGCCAGGGCCGCGGCCAGCCGCCCCCGCCATTTCTTGTCCGTTTGCAAGTTGGCGATGAGGGGTTCGACGGCGGCGCGGTCGCCGTAGGCCGCGGCGGCGGCGCACGCCCGGACGCGGACCTCTACGTCGCGGTCGCGCAGCGCCGCGAGCAGCGTCGGAAAGGCCGCGGCGTCGCGGAAACGCCCCAGCGCGTACGCGGCCGCGGCGCGCCGCTTCGCCTTTTTGTCCGCCCCCAGAATACCCGTCAGCCGCG
>DATKXQ010000380.1:0-23776 GCA_035528975.1 bacterium | reverse complement strand
TTGAATCCAGCACGCTCCATTTCGAGGCGGCGAGGAATTCCGACAACGTCGACGCCTCCGCCGTGGACGCCGCGTACGGCCAAGGTCTCCTCGCCGCGGGCGACCCGGAGCGCGCCGCCGACGTCTTCGAGCGTTCGCTCGTTGGCGCGCCCGCGGACCGCCGCGCCCAACGGAACCTCGCGCGGGCCGTCAGCTACGTCGCGGCCGGCGCCCCGGAAACGGGTGCCGCCGTCCTGGAAGACATCCTGGCCCCCGATAACCCGGACCCGGCGGAACCGGCCACCGCGGCGGAGGCGCGCTACGTCATGGCCCTGGCATGGGCGGAGGCCGGCGACCGGCGGCGCGCGAGCGAGACCTTCCGGTCCCTCCCGGCGCTGTACCCCAAGAGCGCTTACGCCGCGCCCGCCGAGCTCTGGGTAGGTCGATTGGCGCTGGAAGACGGCGACGTCGAAACCGCCGTCGCTTCCTTCGCCGGCCTCGCCGGCGGCACCGACCCCCTGGCCGATAAAGCGAAATACTGGCTCGGCTGGTCTTACTTCGTCTCGAGACAATACGACGAGGCCGGCCGCACCCTGGAAGATTTCGCCGCGCATACTTCGGATGAGGTATTGGCCTCGTTCGGCCGGTACTGGGCCGCGGAAGCGGCTACGCGCACGGGAAACAACGCCGAGAACCGCAAAAAGCTGGAGGAGTTCGTAGGCCGGTACCCGGACCACCCCCTGGCGGACAACGCGCTATTCCGCCTGGGCAAATTGCTGCTCGCCACCGGCCGGCAAAACGCCGCCCGGGAGACGTTGGCGTCGCTGGCGGAGCTTTACGCCGACCGCGAATTGGCCGACGACGCGCTGTACCTCTACGCGCTGAGTTTACTCGAGCAGAAAGAAGACGCCGGCGCCGCTTTCTGGAATTTAGTGACAAAATTCCCGGCGAGCCCCTACGCCCCGGAAGGGCTTTTCGACCTGGCGCAAGCCCGTTTCGCGGCCCACGACTTCGCCGGCGCGGTCAAAACGCTATCGGCCTTGTTGAGCCGCTACCCCGGCGCCAACGTCGCCGACGACGCCATCTTTATGATGGGCGAATGTTACCTCCACCAGGGCCAATACGAACGGGCCAAGGAAACGTACGCAGGGTTGGTCGAAAAGTACCCCGCCTCTCGGCGCGCGGACGAAGCGCGATACGAAATTGAGCTCTGCAATTTCAAGCAGGGCAAATACCAATCGCAAATCGAGCTCGCCAAATCGTACATAGCCATGTATCCCCAAAGCCGCCTCAACGGCGAACTCCTGATACTGCTGGGGGAATACTACTACCACGAAGGGGACTACGACCAGGCGGAGAAATACCTCGCCGCCGTCGCCGAGGTGAAGGCCGACGAAAAAACGGTACTCGACGCCCTTAACCTGCTGGCCGAGGTTTACCTTTCCCGCGGGTACACGGCGAAAGCCATAGCCCAGTACGGGGCCGTAGCGGCCGCGGCCAAAGACGACGACGTCGCGCTGGCGGCCCTCTTCAAAGCGGCCGATATCTACGAACGCGCCGGCGACCGGAGCGCCGCCATCGAGGCCTACGGCGCGATCGTGGACCGCTTCGGCGAAAAGCGCGAAACCGCCAAAGCGCAATTCAAAATCGGCGAAAACCTCCGGGCGGCCAGGTTGTACAAAGAGTCCAATACGGCTCTGGAAAAGTTGGCGCGTAAGTGGCCCGTAAGCGAATATGCGACGCAGGCCGAGCTTTATCGGGGCCTCAACCTGTTGGAATTGGGCGCGGCCGACGAAGCGGTGGAACACCTGGCCGCCGCGGCCGCGACGGGGTCCCGGGCCGTGGCCGTACAGGGTTATTATTTCCTCGGCGTGGCGGAACGCGACCGGGGCAACAACGCCGAAAGCCGGGAGTACTTCACCAAAGTGCTGACCAACTACCGGGATTTTCCGGATTGGGTGCGCCAGGCCCAGGGCGAGCTGAAGCGTAAATGAACCGGCGAGCCGCGATCCTAATGCTTTCGGTCCTGAGCGCCCCGGCGGCCGCGGCGCCGCGGTTCTCATTAGCCGACGCCGACCTCAACCTGGCGTGGGAGGAAAGCGCCGCCAGCTTCGTGACGCCGTCCTTCCAGGATTACCTCGCCGCCCGGAACGAGGCTTTCGCGGAGGGCGTCCCCCGTTTGTTCGAGGGCGGCGCACCGACCCCCGACGACGCGGAGACGCCCGCGCTCGCCCCGCGGAACAAACGGGGCAACAACCGGTCGTTTACGGAGCTCGCGGCCAGCGGCGGGAACGGCGGCCGCATGGAACTGGCGGGATTTCAGGGTTGGGAAATAAATTTCTTGGACGCGGCCGCGTCGTTCCGCGAGAGCCGGGTCAGCAGCGGCGACGGCTTGTTCGGCAACGACTTCATCCGGGCCGATGCCGAAGTCGCTTTTTCCGACCAGGCCGGAACGACCGTGGGTTTCGCGGCCGACTACGAGGGCAACGCCGAGAGGGCCCACGCCGCCGAAAACATCCCCGTGCCCGAGCTCAGCGATAACGTCGCCCGCAGCGGCGAAGGCTCCGCCGGTTTCCGCAGCAACTTGTGGGGCAAAGCGAAATTGGCGACCAAGGTATCGGCCACCTTCACCGAGGGCGACTATCCCGAAGGCGACGTCGTCGACCAGAAAATAACCGCGGATTCCACGTACGACTTCTTCTGGCTCGGCGAAAATATGTCGCGCGGCCACTTTACGCTGAGCCAGGAAAACCGCGAAATATACGGCGAGGACCAGGGTTTGCTCTTCGGCCGGCTCGGCCTGGAGAACGACTTCCCCATAGCCAACCGTTTATATCTATCCGGAGGCTTCGGCAGTTATCTCCTCCGCAACGACGCTCGCGAGTTCCGGGTTTACCCGCTGGGACGTCTCCAGCTGCGGCTCACGTCCAGCTGGGGTTACTTCGTGAACTACGGCCCGCGCCTCCGCGTCCCCGGGTTCCGCGAATTGTACATGCACCGCGCCTACGTCGTCCCGACCGCTTTCCGACCCGTCGAAGACGAGTACTTCAGCATGCGCTCCGGCCTCAACTACAACTTCCGCGACGTCGGCCGGATAACGGTTGCGGCTTACGAGCGGCGCTTCGGCCGGACCTACGCCGTCGCCGACACGCGCCTCGGCGGTGCCGCCTACTTCGACCCGGGCCGCGTACGCGTGCGCGGCGCGGACGTATTCTATCGCGTGACGCTGGCGTACGTGGAACATTACGGCGGCGCGGAGTACCGGAACGCCGAGTTGTTCGAGGCGCCCCACAACCACTTCCCCCATTTGCCCTCTTACGAAGGGTCGGCGGGCCTGACGGTCAGGTTCGGCGCGGGGCACTCCGCCTCGGCCGAAGTCAGGTTCCTGGGGGAGCGTTACGCCGCGCCGGCCGCCCCCGAACCGCTCGCCGCGGCCTGGGTCCCGGCCGCCAACGTCGTGGTGCGCTTTCGCGCGGGCATCTCGGCCACGGCCGCGGCGGAGAACTTCACGGACGAATTGTATTACGATACCGGCGGCGTAGTAGCCCCCGGGAGAACATTCCGACTGGGGATGAGCTTCGTACTCTAAAACGATATGACTCCGGACGAAAAAGAAGGCAAAGAACTCACGCCGCGGCAGATCGTCGAGGAACTCGACAAGTACGTCGTGGGGCAAGACGCGGCGAAAAAAGCAGTCGCGATTGCCCTCCGCAACCGTTGGCGGCGGCGCCAGCTCCCTCCCGAAATCGCCGAGGAGATCGCGCCCAAAAACATCATCATGATAGGTCCGACCGGCGTGGGCAAGACCGAGGTGGCCCGTCGGCTGGCCCGCCTCGCCAACGCTCCTTTCGTCAAGGTGGAAGCCTCGAAATTTACCGAAGTGGGGTACGTCGGCCGGGACGTGGACGCCATTATTCGCGACCTGGCGGACGTCGCCGTGGCCGCCGTGCGCGAGGAACTCGTGACCGAAGTCGAGGAGAAGGCCGCGGAAATCGCCGAGGAGCGATTGCTCGACGTACTGCTCCCTCCGCCCCCCCCGACGGCCGAGCCGCCGTCCGCGGAGAGACTCCGAACCTCTCCCCCGGGCGAAAAGGAAGCCATAGCGGTGGGGCCGTCTCCCGCACTCGAGCAAAAAAAAGAGGAGGAACAACGGAAGTACAAACGAGCCCGCGCCGTCCTCCGCGACAAGTTACGCGCCGGCGACCTTAACGAACGTACCGTCGAGATCGAAGTCGACGCCAAGATCTCGCCCACGGTCGAGGTCTTCACCGGCCAGGGCTTCGAGGAAATGGATATGAACCTGGGCGAAATCTTCAACCAGTTCTTGCCCCGCAAAACGATGACGCGTAAACTGACGGTCGCCGAGGCGTTGGACCTACTGACCGAGGAAGAGGCGTCCAAACTCGTCGATATGGACAAAGCCGTCACCATGGGCCTCGACCGTATGGAACAATCGGGGATCGTCTTCCTGGACGAGTTGGATAAAATCGTGGGACCCAAAGCCACGATGGGGCCGGACGTCTCGCGGGAAGGCGTACAGCGCGACCTCCTGCCCATCGTCGAGGGCTGTTCCGTCAACACCAAGTACGGCATGGTCCGCACCGACCACATCCTGTTCATAGCCGCCGGCGCCTTCCACGCGGCCAAGCCTTCGGACCTCGTGCCCGAGCTTCAGGGCCGCTTCCCCATCCGCGTCGAGCTCAGAAACCTCACGGCCGATGACTTCTATAAAATACTCACGCAACCCAAGACCGCGCTCGTAAAACAATACCGCGCACTGCTGTCTACGGAGGGGATCGACCTCCACTTCGAGGATGCAGCGATAAAAAAGATCGCCCAAATGTCGCAAACCCTCAACGAAAAATTGGAGAACATAGGCGCCCGCCGGCTCCATACCGTCATGGAAACGCTGCTCGAAGACCTCTCGTTCGACGCGCCCGATAATAAGAAGACGCGCGTAAAGGTGGACGAGGAGTACGTCGATGAGAAATTGGCCGCGCTGGCGGGCGACGAGGACCTCGCGCGTTATATACTTTAAATCGCGGCCGCACCACCGGGCGATGCCGAACGCGGCAAGGAGTCCGACCATGAACAAATACGCAATTGCGGTACTGGCCCTCGTTACGCTCGGGACGACGTGCGTCGGCGCGAAGAACTGGGCCAAGGACCTCGGCGGCCGCGACGAAGAGAAACGGGCTCGCGCGGCCCAGGAGCTCCTCGGCAAAGCCCTGGAGGAGGGACTGACGGGGAAAGAGATCGAGGCGCTGGCCGAAGCCGTCGACGACCCCTCGGCCGACGTCCGGGACCAAGCGATTAAAGCGCTCGCCTCCAATACCAAAATTGCCACGTCCCAAGAATACGCCCCCCACTTCGCCAACCGCGGCAACAACTTCGTGGCCTTCCTACTGTGGTTTTCGGTCTACAATACGTACGGCGAGTTCGAAGAAATGACGGGCGGCGGAGCCGGCGGCGACATCGCCGAGGAGATGGCGTACGCCGAGAAAGAAGCCACGCGGGCGTTCGCCAATATGCTCGACCCCGCGCGTAAGGACCGGGCCGAACCCTATTTCGAACGATTGGCGCCGTGACCGATACTCGACATCCCGTCGAGGCCTCCTATTGGCACGCCGCACCCGAAGGCCGGGTCGCGTGCGAGCTGTGCCCCCAGCGATGCGTTATCGCGGAAGGCAAGCGCGGCCTGTGCCACCTGCGCGAAAACCGCGGCGGCGTCCTTTACGCCGCGGCGTACGGCGAAATCGCCTCGTTCGCCGTTGACCCCATAGAGAAAAAACCGCTCTACCACTATCACCCGGGCGACGACATATTGTCCGTCGGCCCCAACGGCTGCAACTTGAGGTGCCGCGGCTGCCAGAACTACCAGATATCCCAGGACAAAGTGCCGACGCAATACGTCGCGGCCGAGGAGTTGGTAGGGCTCGCGCAGGGCCGCGATTCGCCGGGCATCGCCTATACCTACACCGAGCCGCTGGTGTGGCTCGAGTACGTCCGCGACGCCTGCCGGGCCGCGGCCGAAAAAGGCCTCTACAACGTCGCCGTAACGAACGGGTTCCTACAAGAAGCGCCGGCCCGCGAAATAGCGCCGCTCCTGGGCGCGGCCAACGTCGACGTCAAATCGTTATCCGAAGAGTTCTACCGCGATTATTGCGGCGGCGAACTGGGCCCCGTGCTGCGGACGTGCGAAATATTTAAGCGCGACCTCCACCTCGAGGTCACCAACCTCCTCGTCACGGGCTTGAACGATACGGAGGAGGCCGTGACGGAATTCGTCCATTGGGTCGCCGAACACCTGGGCCGCGACACGCCCGTGCACTTCTCGCGCTACTTCCCCTATTACGAAATGGACGCGCCGCCGACCCCCCCGCACCACCTCCTCCGCGCCAAGGAGATAGCCGACCGCGACCTCTTCTACGTTTACCTGGGCAACGTCGCCGGCGTGGGCGGAACGGACACCTCCTGCCCCCGGTGCGGAAACCTGCTCGTGGAACGGAGCGGCTACCGCGGCGTAGTCGTAGGCCTCGAAGACGGCAAATGTAGCAATTGCGGCCGGCCGAGCGAAATCGTAATATAAGCGTCGGGGAAAACCCGCCGGGGTGTATGCGATATGAAAACTTGGGGTTGTACGCTGGCATTGGTAGCCGTAGTCGCGGCCGCGGCTTGCGCGCCGGCCGGCCTTATAACCTCCCGCGACTACAACCGCTTCGCCTTGCGGGCGCAGGAGGAGGGCCTGTGGCGCGAGGCCGAGTACCGACTGCGCCAGGCGCTGCGCGAAAATCCGGGCGACGCGCGCCTGCACAACAACCTCGCCGTCGCCCTCGAGGCCCTGGGCGAGCTCGACGAAGCGCACGCCGAGTACCGAACGGCGGTGAAGTTGGACCCCGGCAACGATACCTACCGGCGCAACTTGCGCGATTTCACGACCGCGCACAGCTGGGAATACGGCCCCGAGGACGAAGAAGCGGAAGCCGAGGAAGAGGTCCCCGGCGACGAGGAGCGCTGACGAGCCATGAAAACGTACCTCCAAAATATCCTGGCGAACGCGCCGTGCGACTACGCCGAATTCCGCTACCAGGAAACCGCGTCCACGTCGCTGTCCTTTAACGGCAGCGGGTTAAAAGACGTCGGCGTAAATACCGCCCGCGGCGGCTTCGTCCGGGTCCTGGTCGCCGGGAAGTTCGGCGTGGCCTCCTTCGACGACCTCGAGCGCGCGGCCGAGTACCTCGAGAAAGCCATCGCCCTGGCCAAACTCCGCACCGGCGACTTCGAAGGCTTCGCCCCCGCGGAAGCGAACGTCGACGACGTCGTCGTCGACGTTCCGCGGGCCGCCTGCGACGTCGACCTGGGCGAAAAAGTCGAACTCGCGAACAAATACAACGACATCCTGTTGAGCCACGACCGCATCCCGGCCACGGAAACGAGGTACGGCGACTTCCTCGACTATCGCGTCTTCGTCAATACGGAGGGCGCCGCGGTCTCGGTGCGCAAGCCGCGGGTGAACCTCTCGCTCCGGCCGCTGGCGAGCGAGGGCGGCGTGGTCCAGATGGCCATACGCAATTACGGCGGCCTCGTGAGCTTCGACCACCTCCTGGGACGGGAAGAAGAGGTGGAGAAACTCGCCGTCCACGCCGCGTCGCTACTGGACGCGGAGCCCGTGACCGCGGGTACGTACGACGTGATCGCCGACCCGCTCCTGACGGGAATCTTCGCGCACGAGGCGTTCGGCCACACCGCGGAGGCGGACGACATCGCCCAGGACGAAAAGCTCCGCGAGATAATGAAGGTAGGCCGGCGGTTCGGTTCCGACGTGCTCTCCCTCGTCGACGACGGCCTGTACGAAGGCCGCAACGGCTACGTGCCCTACGACGACGAAGGCGTGCGCGGCCGCAAGAAATACCTGCTGCGGGAAGGCGTGCTGACGGGCCTGCTCCACGACCGCGAGACGGCGGCCCGCATGGGGGCCGAGCCCACCGGCAACGCCCGGGCCCTCAACTACCGGTTCCCGCCGCTCGTCCGCATGACGGCGACCTACATCGCGCCGGGCGAAATCAGCTTCGAGGAAATGCTCGCTTCGGTCCCCCGTGGGATATACGCCCGCCGCGCCAAAGGCGGTACCGGCGGCGAGACGTTCACCTTCACCGCCGAAGACGGCTACTTGATAGAAAAGGGCAAGTTGACCCAACACCTCCGCGACCTGAAGCTCCAGGGCAACCTTTTCCGGACCCTCGAAAATATCTCCGCCGTAGCCGACGATTTCGAGATGCCCGAAGAGGGCATAGGCGGGTGCGGGAAATGGGGCCAGTCGCCGCTGCCGGTGTCTAACGGCGGCCCCCACATGTTGATCAAAAACGTCCAGATCGGAGGGCGATAGCGGTGGTCGTAGAGCGGATTTTGGAAAAGGCCGCGGCCGGGGCCGACAAGGCGGAAGTCCTTCTCGCCGAGAGCGAGACGACCCGCGTAACCTTCAAGGGGAGCGAACTGCGCGAAACCGGAATCGTGAACGGCCGCGGCGTGGGCCTCCGCGTCTTCGCAAACGGCCGCGTGGGCTTCGCGAGTACGACGGATTTCGACAAAGCCGACGACGTCGTCGCGGCGGCGCTGGCTACGGCCAACTACGGCCGCAAGGCGGCGTACGACCTCCCCGACGGCAACGGCGACTACGCCGACGTCAAGACCTTCGACGACGCCGCGGCCGCGCTCTCGCCCCGGACCATGGTGGAGCTGGGCGAGCAGGCCGTCGAGATGTTAAAGAGCGCCGACGAGCGCCTGGTCGTCACCGTAGAAATTGAGCGCACCGTGGGCCGGACGCGGCTGGCCAACTCCGCCGGCCTGGACCGCACCGAAGATAATACCGGCTACGAATTCGCCGTCGTCGTCCAGCGCACCACCGAGGGAGACATCCTGTTCCACTACGACTACGACGTCTCCGTCTCCAGGGACTTCGACGAAATGGCCGTCGTGCAGCGATTGGCGGACAGCTTGCAATGGGCGGACGAGATCGTGAGCGTCGAGACCGGCAAGATGGACGTCATCTTCGACCCGGCCGAGGTGCCGACGCTCCTTTTGCCCGTCGTGACGTGCGTCAACGGCGCCTACGTCGCCGACCGGTCGTCGGCGCTGGCGGGCCGCCTGGACGAGGAGGTCGTCGACCCCCGCGTTACCGTTATCGACGACGCCACCGACGGCTTCGGATGGATGGCCGGTGCTTTCGACGGCGAAGGCACACCCACGCGCCGTACGGCCGTCATCGAACGCGGCGTGCTCAAAACGTACTTGACCGACCTCGCGACCGCGGCGCAATTGGGAACCGCACCCACCGGCCACGCCCGACGCAGCGTCACCTCCCCGCCCCAACCGGGCGTCTCCAACGTCGTCGTCGACCCCGGCGAAAGTACCGCCGCCCGGCTCGTCGCGGACACGAAGAGCGGGATCATCGTCCTCCATACCGCGGGGGGCGGTATGGGCAATATCCGCGGCGGCGAGCTGAGCGCGGCCGTCGCGTACGCCTTGAAAGTGGAGAACGGCGAAATCGTGGGCCGCGTTAAAGATTGCCTCTTCGCCGGCAACGTCTTCGAAATGCTGGGGCCCCGGCTCCGCGCGGTCTCGAGCGACGCCCGGCGTTCCCACGGCCACTACATGGCGCCGACCGTAGTAATCGCCGACCAGTCGATAACCGCCAAAAGTTAAGTCGGACACGCCGAGCCGGAAGCCACCCTCGCGGGTGGCGCTTTCGTAATACGATATGGCTGAACTGCGCGAAGAGAGCGGCGGCGGCGCGAACAGGGTAGTCGCGAACGCGGCGTACCTGTTGGCCACCAACGCGTACCGCATCCTCCTCAACATGGCGATATTCTTCGTCATCGCCCGCGTCCTAGGCGCCGAGGAGTTGGGGCGATACGCCTTCGCACTCTCGTACGCCACGCTCTTTTCCGTGGCCGTTCACCTGGGCCTCAACGACCTCATCATACGCCAGGTCGCCGTCAACAAGGCCGACGGGCCGCTCTACTTCACCGTCGCCGTGATCTTCAAGTTAATCATGGGCGTGCTCGTCACCGCGGCGACGGCGGTCACGATCGGCGTCAGCGGCAAACCGACGGCGGTGCAGGAACTGGTCCTGGCCGCGGCGCTGACGACCAGCCTCGTATCCGGCGTCGAGACGGTAGTGGTCTCCTTCTTCTACGCCCACGAGCGCATGTCTTACGTTCTCGTCCTGGGGATTATGAGGGTAACGTTGAACGCCGTCGTCGGCATCGGCGCGGTGCTGGCCGGCCTGGGCGCCCGCGGCGTGCTCTGGGGGTTTTTGGCCGTCGAGACGGTAGTCGCGGCGTTCGCGTTCTGGTGGGTGCGGCGGCGGCTCGGCATCCGCTTCGCGCGGGTGGCCGTGCGCGACTTCGGCCCTCTCTTGTGGCGGAGCCTGCCCTTCGGCTTGAACGGCATCTTCATCACCGTCTACATGCAGCTCCATTTTTCGCTGCTGTCTTTTTTCTCGGGCGACGCCGCTACCGGCGTCTACGCCGCCGCCGCGAAACTGGTAACGTTCCTGTGCTTCATACCCGCGGCGCTGACGCAGGCGCTGTATCCCTACCTGTCGCGCCTCGCCGCCGGCGAGGGCGACGGCCCCCGCCGTCCCGCCGTGCGTTCGATCCGCTACCTCGCCCTCATCTCTTTCCCCGCGGCGCTGTACTTGTTCTTCCGCGCGGGGCCGGTGGTCTCGTTGGTTTACGGCGACGAGTACGCCGGCGCGGCCCGCCTCCTCGCCGTACTGGCGCTGACGCTGCCGTTCGTCTTCGCGACGTACCCGGCCGCCGTCGCGCTAAACGCCGTCCGCCGCGAACGCGCCAACACCGCGGTAGCGGCCGGGGCCGCCGCCGTCAACGTCGCCGCCAATCTCATCCTCGTACCCTTCCTGGGGCCGCTCGGCGCCGCGTTGGCCTTCCTCGCCACCGAATCCTCGCAGAGCATAGCCCGCCAGGTATTGCTCCGTCTATTCGTGGGGCCCCTACACCTGGTGCGAAACCTGGCGCGGGTAGTCCCGCCGGTGGCCATTATGGGCCTCGCGATGTACTTCACCCGGCCGTTACCGCTCTACGCCGAGTTCCCGGTTCTGGCCGCGGTCTACGTCGCCGCGGCGCTGGCGACCCGGGCCGTGGGCCCCGAAGACCTCGCCACGATTCTCCGCCGCAACCGTCAAGGGAAATAATTACAGGAAGGGACGCGCGAGCCGTCGCGCCTCGGCGACCAACGCCGCGTCGAGCGCCTCGAGCGTTTCCGCCGAGCGAGGATGGAGGGGAAGGCCGGCGGCCCGCACTTTTTCGGCCTTGAGGTATACCCAGAAAGCGACCGCCAGCTCGAGGGACGTTTCCAAAGCCTCCCGCACGGCCGCCGCCCAGGCGTAAGGCCGCGTTTCCTCCGCGGCGTCGGCCGCCATGACTACCTTGTCGGCCGGCGTAAGGGCCGGCCTCCCGGTTACGTGGTAGCGCACGGCCGCGGCGCCCTCCGCCGGCAAACCCAGGGCCGCCGCGACGGCGGCCCCGGCGGGGCCGTGCAGCAAATCCATCCCGCCCGCCCACTCGTGTTCATCCGGGGGCCCACCGCGCCAGTCGGCGACCCGGCGCCACGCCGGTAACTTGAGAGCCCGGCCGACGTCGTGGAGGAGCGCGGCCCGGCGAACGACGTCGGGCGCGGGATAACCGTACCGGCCCGCCAACTCGGCGGCGAGGCGAGAGGCCGCTTCGCTATGCCGCCACCTTTCCGGGGGCAAAACGCCGCGTACGGCCGATTCCAGGTCCTCGGCCCGTCGCAGCGTCGCCACGAGCCGGCCGTAGTCGCCGCCGGCGTTCATCGATAGAGTCTGGCCGATAGGATGAAATCGAATACGGCGGGAGGTACGAGGTAGCGAAAAGGCCCGCGGCCTTGGACGCGCTCCCGCACGAGGGTGGAGGAGATGGGGACGGGCGTCACCTCCAGAGGTTGGAACGCCCCCTCGAGCTCGGGCGGCGCCGAGGACAGCTCGTAGCCCGGCCGCGTAAGCGCAACCAGGCGGACCTCGGCCAACAGCCGGCGCCAATCCTTCCACGTGGGGATATCGACGAGGTTGTCCGCGCCCACCGCTACGGCCACTTTTGAGAAACCTTCCTTCTTCAGCGCTTCCACCGTATCGACGGTATAGGAAACGCCGCCCCGCTCGAGCTCCAGCGCCGACGGCACGAAACGGCGGTCGCCGGCTACGGCGAGCTTCACCATATGAAGCCGCGTCTCCACCGGCGCATGCGGTTCTTCCCTTTTGTGGGGAGCCGTGGCCGCGACCACGAACAACACCGCGGAAGGCTTGAGGGCGTAAAAAACGTCGTCGGCCACGACGAGGTGGCCGATGTGGGGCGGGTCGAACGTCCCGCCGAAAACCGCGACGGTTTTATCCCTGTCCAGTCTCGCTAGATGATCATCCACGCCGTCTCGTCCCGAGCCGGGTCAGCCTTCGAGCGCGGCGAGCCGCGCCGCCGCGCCGGCCGCAAACCGGCTTTCCGGGAAACGCGTAAGCAAATTGCGGTAGGCGCGCGACGCCGCTTCGGCCTCCCCCAACTCGCCGTAGCACTCGCCCGCCAGGAACAGAGCCTCGTCCAATTTTTCGTACGCCGGGTAGTCGCCGGCGAGGTTTTCGAAATAGACGACCGCGGCGCGGCGCTCGCCGATTTTCTTGTAGAATTTAGCCGTAGCCAGGAGTTTAGCGGCTTTGAGACGTCGCGCGTCGGCTATTCCCTCCTGGGCTTCCGGGACGAGTTCCGAGTTGTCGTACTCCTCGAGCAGCGTCGCGAAATCGTCGAGGGCTTCGTCTACGGGCGTCTGGTCTTTGTCCAGGGGCGGCGCGGAAGCCAACTTCACTTTCCCCTTCATATACTGCGCGTCGTCGCACCACTCGCTCGCCGGGTAACGGTCGATTAGTTGGTCGAACCGGACGTACGCTTCCTCGTACAATTCCTGCTCGTAATAGGTGAGCGCGATATAGTACATCGCCTCGGCCGCCGCCGAACTCGAGCGCGTAATCATATGCTCGAAGTACCCGCGCGCGGCCGGCTCGTCGCCCGCACGCAATTTGGCGAGCCCCGTCTCCCGCAATTGGTCGGCCGTAAGGTTGGGGGGAACGTCTACGTTGCGGCACGCGCCCAGCGCCAGCGCCGACGCGGCCATTACCCAAAAGAAGCGCGGACTTTTCACGGCCTCTCTACTCGGCCGAGGCCGAAAGCGCGAAGAGGTAAATCAACGCGCCGGTAATGCCCGTAACCAAAAGGGGCTCGACGAAAGGATTCTGGGCGCCCTCGGGCCGCTGCGGCCCGATCTGTTCGATCCGCTCGTCCTTGAGCTTGCTCACTACTTTCTTGGGGACGACGTTTTCGAAAGCGCCTTCGTATTCCCCCGCCCAGAAGAGCTCGCCGTCGAGACCGTAGATGCGCACGTGAGCTATGGTGCGCCCTATCCGCTTCACTCTGCCGCCGTCCGCCTTGGCGTTAACGATCCGCGACTCGATGAGGCGGTACTTGATGACGGCCTCCTCGCCCGTCGGTTCGGGGATCACTTCCACGCCGAGGGCCGAGAGCTCAGCCGCCACCACGTCCTCGAAACGGCTGTACAGCCAGTCGTATTCCCCGTCCTCGGCCGCCAGGCTCTCGAGAACGAAGGGGCCGTTCTCGGGTTCGAGCAATCGGTTCTCGCCCATTTCGGCAGCGGCTTCCGTCATCGACGCGGCGAGCAGATCACCGTCGCTCAGGAACTCGTCGGGGAGTTTATAAGCGACGTTGCCGCAGGCCGCCACCAACAGCGCCGAACCCGCCAACGCCGATATTAAGCTCAGGTATCGCCTTAGTCTTTTCATTCCGTATTACCTCCGGGTTGGTACGCCAACGCCAGGGCCCTCGACACGGTTAATCCGAACGAATCAGACTTCCATAGCCGGGAACGGTCGAGGAGTCCATCTCGTAATCGCCGTCGCCGTCCGCGTCGATAAAAACGAAAATCACGTTTTGGTTATCGACGCCGCCGGGGTCGAAGTACTCCCAGGCCTCGAAAGGTTTCGATTGCCACGTCGAGGAATCGAGGGAAACCTCGGAGCTCATACCCATCGGCGACCGGGACACCTGGTCGGGCTCGCCGTACTTCAAATAGACCCTTCCCATATCCGTGGCCACGCCCTCGCGGAAGGGCGTCGAGTAGCGTTCCTGGACGTAGTAGTAACGTTGGTAAAAAACGTTCTTGAATTCGTTCGTGGCCGTCTCTTTATCCGGGTCGCGGCGAGCCCAGAAGTTATCGACGAAGATGGGTTTCTCCTCCGTCGGAAGCGCGTCGAAAGTAGCCAGCTCCATATCCGACGCCACGAGGGACAACTCCTTGCGAATCTGCTTTTCTTCCTCGAGCGAATAGGGCATGAACTTGCCCTTGAATTGGACCAACTCCTCCTGCGAATACTCGTGGTAGACCATGAATTCTTTATTCGCGCTCGCCGTCTCCCCGCCTTCGCGGTCCTCAATATGCAGCGAGAGCTCGTAGCTCCCCGGCGGCACGCCCGTCAAATCCAGCGTCTCGACGCGGGCGACGTCGCTCCCCTCCACCTCCAACACACGTTCCACCCGAACGAAGCGCCGGCCGTTGAGTTGCGATACGTCGTAACGTACGACGAAAGTCTCCTTCTCCCCCGCAGCCACCGGAAGCCGATAGACCTCGTAGTATATTGGTAACAGCGGGTCGCCGTCGCTTACAAGTTTTGTGGGGTTGGGGATTATAGACAGGCCGTTTTTGACGAATTCGCCCTCCACGTCCTCCCCCACGGGCGCGATAGAAGAGGCGAGCTTTATCCCCGAGACGAAGGGCCCCTCGGCCGGAGGACCCGCCACCGCCAGGTCTACTTCGCTCGAGCGCGTGCTCCCGCCGCTGAGGTCGCCCACGCCGACCGCGAAACGGTAATCCCCCGGCGGCACGCCGACGTTTACCTGGGTTACGGACAGCGGCGCCTTGACCTCCTCGCCCGCCGCCACCGTCGCCGTCCTCGTTACCAGCCGGTTGGCGACGACGGCGCCGTCGGCGAGACGCGTCGCCCGGACGCCGACGTTGAAGCTGTAGAGGTCTCCGCCGACCGAGGGCGAGGACGTCAAACGCTCGAGCGGCACCGCGGCGTAAACTTCAACCACGACGTCGTTCCCGCCCGACGGGTAGAAGAAGGCGTAGTCGTAGTAGAACCCGTCATCCGCGGTCGCCCCCGCCGCTACCGAGGCGGCGCACGCGACGGCTTGCGCTATACCTTTGAACCGCATCGCTTCCGTACGTTAACGTTTATTATAAAATAACGTCACGCCTTCCGCAACCGGTAAGTGCGGCCCGACGCCGGTGCCAAAAGAAACCCCGGGCCGTGACGGCCCGGGGTTTTTGTGCTCGGGAGCGGCCTTAGAAGTCGTAGCTCAGCGTCGCCTTGAGGGCTCCTTCCAAACGGCCCATGCCCGTATAAGAGAAATCGGGACGGAAGCCGCCGAACTGGAAGCCCACGCCGCCCGTGTACAACGCCTCGTCGTAGTTTAGCTTATACCCGCCGCGAATGGCGAGCATCTCCACCGGCCACCACTCGCCGCCGAAGTCTATCGTCTCGTCGGCGTCGTTGGGGTGGGCCGCGTTCACGCATAACGTCATGTTCTCGAGCGGGTCGTAAGCGACGCCCAGGCGGACCACGACCGGTAAGCTGAAGCCAGCGAATTCCTCTTCGATCCACTCCTGGCGGTTACGCTCGAGTTCCTTATAGGTCCCGCCGTACTGGAGCTCGGGGCCGAGGTTTTGCAGCGTTATCGCCATGCGGAGGGTGCGGAAGCCGGTCATGTACTGGGTCCCGACGTCGAAAGCGACGCCCATCGCGGGGTCGACGCCGTCGAGGCCGCTGAACGCCAGACGCACCAGCTTAACCGTCCCGCCTACGGTGAAGCGGTCGGTCAGTCGCCGGCCCATGCCGACGCCCGCCGCCATGTCCATGGCGCTGAAGGTTTCGCCGGTGCCGTTCGGTTCTTGGACCGTCGTCTCCTCCATGTCGCCGTACATCAAGGACGTCACCATGAAGCCGACCGTTCCGAAGCCGAACTTCCGGGCGTAGGCGGCGCCGATCATCCGGGTCTCGGCGATCCATTCGTTGTCGCTAACCGAGAAACCCTGATTCTCGACGTGCACCAACCCGGCGGGGTTCCAGAATATCGCTTCCGGCCCCGAGGCAATCGGGTCGTACGCGTCGGCCATCGCCGCGGCGCGAGCGCCTACACCTACGTTTAGGAATTTGGCGCCCGACGTGCCTTCTTTGCCTGCAGCGAGAGCGGAAGACGCACACACCATCGCCGTTACCGCTATCGCAATGATGATTTTACGCATTCGTCTTCGCCTCCCTTAGTTCTGGCCTACTAAGACGGCGAATTTGCCTATCTTCTCGCCGTACTCGGGCGCGTCAATGTGGTAGATGTAGATTCCACTCGCCACCTGCACGCCCGCCTCGCCCGTAAGGTCCCAGGGTTCGGCGCCGTAGGCGACGTCGTAGTGTTCAAACGTGCGGACGAGGTCGCCCGCAATCGTGTAAATCCTTATGGTGCACTTCTCCGGCAGGTTCATAAAGTAGAGCTTGCCCAACCGCGCGCCGGAGCCGGTCCACTCTTCCCAGTCCGCGCTGCCGCGATAGGGGTTCGGGACCACGCGCACGTCGTCCAGCATGTTGCGTTTGAGAGGCAACGGGATTACGTCGAGGGCGTTGATGTTCTTGCCGCCCTGCACCGGAAGGTCTGACGTTTTTTCGGTTAGCCCCCGGTTGCCGAAGTCGTACCCCACGACCGCGTAATAGTAACGCGTGCCGTTGTCCAACTTGTCGTTAACGACTCCTCCGCCGTCGACGCCGTCGACGAGCTCGTAATACGCGCCGACTTTGCGCAAGCGTACGGAACCGCCTTTATAGGCCAGCGTCGGGAAGCTTCCTTTTGCTATGTTCTCGTAGGCTACCCACGTATCGCAATCGTCTTTGAGATTGGGTTCGGTAAAGGAGCCCGTTCCATCCGGCTGCCTTTCTCCCGCCCGCCAACCCCAAGGCTTAAAGGCCTTGTCGTTGGTAGTCTTCTTGTCGATCCACAGGATAGCTTCCCACCCGCTGTCGAAGCCGACGTCCGAGCGCCATACGATGTAGCCGTCGAAGTCGACTACGTCGGAGCGCGGGTCGGGGTCGGTCTCGGTATTTTTGCCGGGAGCGTAGTTCGGATTCCAGCGCAGCGTCACCTGGTTGTCGCCCCTGACGCCTACCAGACGCGGCGACGCCGGCGGCGCCACCACCTGCCAGTCGTCAGTGGTCCCGGGCAAGCCGTCCGGCCCCAGGAAGTCGGCGTACAGCTGGTCCGCGTTCTTGCGGATGTCGAGCAGGTCGCCGCCCATTACGATACCGGTCCACCAGTGGACGACCTCGTCGTTCTGCATCTCGAACGGCCCGAAGACCGGGTCGATGCGCCAGTCGTACGCCGTGGTTATCTCCTCGAACGTCCCGACGTCGATCATGTAGCCGTACTTGTACGCGTCGTTGTCCGGGTCGTTCATGATGTCCCAGGAGTGCGTGCTCGAGATCTCGATGAGCGTCTCTTCCTTATCGTTGTCGTCCATCCAACCCATTACGCGGAGGCCGCAATAGCCCGGCGTGTCGCGGGCGTCGCCGCCCTCGTCGAACATGTACGTCAGCATCCGCTTGAACCCGGTTTGGCCGTCACCCTTCGCGAGAGGTTTGCTTGCTTTCAAGGAGGAGAAATTGACGGCGTCGTTCTCGTCGGAGATCTGGTCGGGTTGCGAGTTGGGGTCCCAGGGTTGGCCGGCTATCGTCGGGTTGGCGAGTAAGTCGGTGCTCTCGTTACCGTCGTAGCCCACCAGGTCGTCGATGTAGTCGAGGGAGCCGCCGATGTCCAGGTCGTAGGCCAGCGAGACGTAGCAGTCGTCCAACCTGCCGTTATACTTGTTCGTAATCCAGCACTCGAGGACGACCCAGTCGTCGTGGCCCGGCGCGGACCATTGGATGCCGTGGACCTCGCACTCGACCGGAATGGGCCCTTTCTCGGTCGCGGTGCTGTCGTTGCACAGGGCGTAGGTGTCCAGGTCGCCGGTCGTCTTGACCTTGGCCGGTTTCAACGGGTCGCTCCAGTTTGAGCGGTTGCTCATCAGCAGGTCCTGGTCGGAGGGCGGCAGTTCCGTCCATTCCGCGCCGCCCGCGAGGTACGGGAAGTTGCCGCTGACGTGGATATTGCCTTCCTTGATGCACCCGAACCACAGGTTGCCGATGTACAAGTAACTAACGCCCGAACCGCCGGGCCACGCGCCGGATAAGGGGTCGCCGGTACTATCACCGATGTACTGGCGGTTCCAGATCTTATTCCAGAAGTTACCGACGGTGAGGTAACCGAACGCCAAGCGGTCCATCTCGTTACCGGAAGGCGGCCGTACGCCTTTCTTTACGGCGGCGGTTAACAGGAAAACCGCGGCCGCCGCCACCAAACCCGCCAAAACGAAGCGCGGAATCGGCCCTATTCGTCTTAGTCTCTTCAACTCTCCTCTCTCCTTTCTGGTAAAGAGGATTTAAGGGGGAAGCCGCCCGATAGCGGCTTCCCCTCTCGTTTGCCTTTAGAAGCCTATGTCCAACCCGACGCGGATGCGCAGGGGGTCGCCGTAGCATTCGATATCGTCGTACGGACCGTCGGCATCGCCGTAGAAGTAGTACCACGGCAGCCAGTCCGCGGCGGCGCCGTCGCCTTCGTCCTCGCCGAAGTTGAATACGTTATCGCGGTTGAGGAGGTTGATGACTTCGCAGTAGGCGGTGTACGTCAAACCCCAATAGGTCAACGAATACTCGCCCTTCAAGTTCCAGTCGAGAGTCCAGGGCATACGCTCGGCGTTGATCTCCGGCTGGCCGGTCCCTTCCGGCGGCTTGGAGTAAGGCATACCTGAGCCGTAGGAAACGGTGGTGTTTACGCCGAAGTTATGGATCTGGTAGTTGGTGCGGTAGTCCATCGTGAGGTCGAGTTTGTGAGTCTGGTCCCAGTCGAGCAAGTTCTCGCGGCTGGGAACGGTCCACCCGCGGTACCTGTAGTTGTAACCCTGGTAGTAGTTGGAGGCCAGGCCCTTGGCGACGGAGAAGGTGTAGCCCAGGTTCCCGGAGACGTTTTTCGTCATCCGCTTGTCGATGGACAGCTCCATGCCGCGCACCGAGCCGAAGTCGGCGTTGACGATCTTCGTGTAGTTGAATCCCGACGCGTAGTCGATGCGCTCGGTGTCGATGAGGTCCCGAATGTCCTTGAAGTAAGCCGATACCTTGGCCTTCAGGTCGTCGGTGAAGAGGTGCTCGACGCCGATCTCGTACTGGACCGTCCTCTGCGGAATAAGGTCCGGGTTGCCCATAATGGGATAAGCGCCCGTCAACTCCAGCTGCGTGCTGCGGTAGAGGTAGGTTAGCGGCGGAACCTGGAAGAAGTGGCCGTACGAGAAGTGCAGCTTGTCGCGGTCCGAAATCGGGTACGATACGCCGACGCGCGGGCTTACCTGGTAGGAAATGTCGGCTTCCTTGCGCGGCGTATCCTTATAGGAGCGGTACTGCGACTCCGGTTCGATGCGCTGGCGCGACGGGCCTATGATCGGGCTGTACGAGAAGCCCCACTGGTAGTCGAAGGGGTCGATGGGGTAAGAACAATTCGGGTCGAACATGTCGAAGCGGAGGCCGACGCTGATGACCATGCCGGAGTACTCCAGCTTGTCCTGGGCGTAGACGTGGCCCTCGACGGGATACACGTGGAAGATATCGGTGTATACGTTGGACGGATAACACTGGATCTGGTAGAAATCGATGTCCTGGTTCTTGACGCCGACGCCGCCCTTGATAACGTTCATCGAGAGAGCGCGGTTGTCGCCCACGCGCGCCATCTCGTACTGGAAGTCGGCCCTACCGTCATAATACGTCTGGGCACGCGTCTCGTAGAGCGGATAGTCGCCGGTGGTAACGAACCATCCCGTGGGGTCGGTCTTGAGGCGGTTGAGGTCGTAACCGCCCTCCGGGTTTTCCGGGGTGCCGCGCCAAGGCTTCCCGCCCACGATGAGGGAGCGGCTCTCGCTGAAGGTCGCGCCCGTAACGCTGTAGTAGAAACGGTCCGTCACGTTGTGGGTGAAATCGCCGCTCAACCTGCGGGCCGCCGTTTTACGGAACGGGTAGCCCTCCAGGTTATACTGGTATTCGTTGCTGAAGAGCTGGCGATCTTCGCGTTGCCGGCCGCCGCTGAGCACCATCCGGAGACGGCCCGTGGGACGGATCGAAATCTTGCCGTTGGCGTTCCACTCCATTCTGGGTTCCGGCAGCGGGTATACGGTCCAGTCGCGCGTGTAGTCGCCGGCGACGAAGTAGCTGAGCTGGTCCACGCCGGGCCACGCCGGGCCGCCGAAGGAGCCGCGGTACTTGGAGTACTTGGTCTGGCGCGTCTCGGTGGTCCACGTCACGAGAGGGTTCTTCGGATCTTCCTTTCCCGTCGACTCGAGCGCCTTGTGGGAATCGCTTACCCGCTCCGCGGTGTATAACTCCTGCGTCGCGCCCACGGTGCCCGTGTACTTGTCGCGGCCCTCTTTGGTCTGGATGTTGATGATACCCGACTGCGCTTCGCCGAACTCGGCATCCCAACCCGCCGTGATGATGTTCATCTGTTCGATGGCGTCGACCGGGATCTGCATGCCGGCGCCGCCGACGATGGGGTTGGTGATATTAACGCCGTCGACGATGTACGCTACCTCGTTACCGCGGCCGCCGCGGATGTGGAGGTTCAACGTCGACGCGTCGCTACCTTCGTACGAGATGCCGGGAGTCCGCACGAGCATGTCGGCGAATTCGTCGACTACTTGCGATTCGAACTGCTCGCTGCCGATCATGGTCTCGGAATAGGTCTGGTTGAACTTGATGAGAGAATCTTCCGATTGGATGTAGGTTATACCGGTAGCCTCCGATTGCAATTGGAACGAGATGTTGGTCCGCAAACCTGCGATGACTTTAACGCCGGTCTTGACCTGCTCGCTGAAACCGACGCGTGACGCTTTTACTTCGAACGAGCCGACCGGCGCCGGCGATATCACGTAGTAACCGTCGGCGTTCGTCGTTGCGAAACGGTTCGTACCCTTGACGACGACCAGCGCGCCGCTTACGGCCTGGCCGTTCTGGTCCGTAACCAGGCCGGATACCGTACCTGTGCCGGCGGCGCCGGCTATAGCCGCCGCGAGCAGAATCGACCCGAGTGCGACGAATGTCCTTTTAAAATATTTCTCGCGCATGCGCGGAGGACACCCCCTTTCAACTGTTTAGGGAATGTTGGCTTTCTGCGCCGTTATTCATTGACGTTTCGAAAACCCATCTATCTTCTTTGCTTCTTGCTTAACTTTGCCCGGGTCACCTCCTCTTCGCCAACCGTATAACCCTTCTAAGACGCTCGGCCGAGGCCGCGCCCCGACCCCGCATCTACTTTGTATCGTATGCCACAACTTTACCTCAAACACGCTAACATAGCCCCTCGGAAGCTGTCAAGGGAAAAAAATCGCCCCCCCGCCGCCGCGGCGCCGAAGGAGCACTTTTAACAAAAATACTTTTTCGGGGGATAATTTTAGGCCGGGGAACTCGCCCCCGACGCCGGCTACGCGCACTCGCGCGCGCGGCCCGGCGCCGTTTACTTTTCTCTTCGCACAAACCGAACCGGTACCGGCCAACGCCGATACCGGGGGACTTTTCGCTCGGTCCATCCCGCACCCCCCTGGTCGCGGTTGGAGCAGCGCCCGTTCGCGCCGATTACATTTTAACAAATCCCGCCCCCATGTCAACCCCAAAAATGTCCCCGCCGCCATTAGGTTCTTGGACCCCGCGGGTTCTCGTCCCGACTACCGCGGCCGCCACGCCCGCCGGCGTTATTTTCCGTACTCCTTATTATTAACGTATCGGCTCGGGCCCCCGGCGGGCGGCGCGCCTTAATTCCGTCCCGCCCCGCTCCCCGCAACGCCGCCCCCTATCATACTCGACCTCGTAGAACCCGAAACCGGTGAGTACCATGTCCCTTGTCCCCCCAGCCCGTATCCAAAAATCACTTGATTTTGAACCGGCGAGTTCTTATACTCATGCTAATTAAGTATGGCTAACCTAAACGCCAACGTCCTGCTCCTGAACGCGAGTTACGAGCCGATGGCCATCGTAGGTCTGCGGCGCGCCGTCGGATTGTTGTACCTACAGAAAGTCGAGACCATAGAAACGAACGGCGTCGTCTTGCGTTCCCCCAGCACCGAGTTCCCGGCCCCGTCGGTCGTACGTCTGATGCAGTACATAAATCCGGCCCGGCGCCGGATTAAATTTAACCGTAAAAACGTCCTCCGGCGCGACGGCTTCCGCTGCCAGTACTGCGGCCGCTACGGCCCCGACCTCACCATCGACCACATCGTACCCATCGCCCTCGGCGGCAAACACGCCTGGGATAACGTCGTCGCTTGCTGCCAGCGCTGCAATAACGTCAAGGCCGACCGGACGCCGGACGAAGCCAAGATGAAGCTCTTGTGCCGGCCCAAGGAGCCCGCGTTCCTTCCCTACCTCCAGAAGATCTACGCCGCGGACCTGGCCGGCAATATCCACTGGCGGAAGTACCTTTTCCTCGACTGAGGAGATACGTCGTGAAGAGAAAAATACCCGCGGCGGCCCTCGCTTTAACCGTGGCGTTGGGCGCGGTTCTAAGTTGCGGCCCGTACACTTTCAATCCCAACCTTCCGGGCCACATCAAATCGGTCGCCATCCCGCTGTTCAAGAACCCTCGCACGTTCAAGTACGGCGCCGAGCGCATCCTCACCGACGCCGTAATCGACGAGTTCGTGGCCGACGGCGCGCTCGACGTCGCCGACGAGAACGTGGCCGACTCGAAGTTGACGGTCGAGATCGTCAACTACAAGAAGGAACCCCTCAGCTACGACGTCCAGGAGGTAGTCAAAGAGTACAACCTCGCCGTCGTCATCTCCGCCACCTTCACCGACCTGACGACGAACCAGGTCCTGTGGCAGGAACCGTCGATGTACGAGTCCGTCTCCTACTACGCCATAGGTTCCCGCGCCGAAACCGAGGACGAAGCTCTCCAGCGGCTGGCCGAGGAGTTGGCCCGCAAGCTGGTCAACCGCGCCCTCCAGGGGTGGTAGCGCCCTTGTCCGAAGAAAGTCTCAAGCGCCTCGCACAAGATATCAAGGAAGGCCGGCTATTGCCGGTCTATCTTTTCGAAGGGCCCGAGGAGTACCGGAAGTTGCGCGCGTTGGCCGCGCTCAAAGAGGCCGTCGTGGGGGAATCGCACGCCGACATGGCGTTCGAGCGGCTCGAGAACACATCCGCGGCCGGCGTGTGCGACCGCGCCCGAACGGCGCCGTTCTTCGTCGAGCGCCGGCTGTTGGTGGCCGCCGGCGCCGAGAAATACGGCGACGCCGACATAGCCGCGCTGGCCGCGTACGTCGCCGACCCGTCGCCGAACGCGGTAATCGTACTCTGGGTCGACGGGAAGTTGGACCGCCGCAAAAAGTTCTATAAATTCTGCGAAAAAACGGGCGGCGTCTTCACCTTCGACTACCTGACGGCTCGGGCCCGCCGCGCGCGCATCGCGGCCGAGGCGGCCCGCCTCGGCGTCAAACTCTCGGACGAGGCCTTGTCCTACCTGGACTACGCGCTGGCGCCCGACCTCTTCGTAATCGTACGCGAGCTGGAGAAATTGGC
>DATKXQ010000379.1:0-5348 GCA_035528975.1 bacterium | reverse complement strand
GTTCGGCGCTGGACATATTTAAGCGGTCGCCTATTATCGGCGTAGGACCGAGGACTTTCGGGCTTATATACCAAGAGGAATACGCGTACGAAGCCAAGGGCCCCGTATCTCGCGTTAAAACAGCACACTCCGGCCTTTTGGAAGTACTCGTGGAAACCGGCCTCCTGGGATTTACGTTTTTCATCGGCCTGATAATTTCTACGTATTTGATCTTCCGCGCCAACGGCCGGCGCTGCCGCCAGGCGAACCTCGGCCGGTATTTACTATTGAACGACGTATACGAGGCCTGGTACGTCGTTATTATCGTAGGCGGCTCCTTCGAGACTATTTTAAAGGGAAGCGGCTTTTTCCTGACCCTCGCCGCGGCGGCCTCCATCCATCGCGCATCCGTGATGCTGGCCGCTACTGCGCGGGAGCAGCCGGCGGGGCTGGCACCCGTGCCCCAACCCGCCCGCGGGTAGGGGAACCGGAGTTACGCACCCGCTGCCGGACGGGCCGCCGGTCCGGACGCAATAACGCGCTATAATAAGGAGGTATTTCCGGAGCCGTTATGGTCGAACACGAAGATAAAAAATACGTCAAGGAGATTTGTCGCCAAGACGTCGATTTCTCGCAATGGTATATCGACGTCGTCCGCAAGGCGGAGCTGGCCGACTACGCCCCCGTCCGGGGATGTATGGTCATCCGGCCTTACGGCTTCGCGATATGGGAGCTGCTGCAGGCCGCTCTCGACGCCGACATCAAGGCCGCCGGCCACGAGAACGCGTACTTCCCCCTTCTCATCCCCGAATCCTTCCTGGCGAAAGAGGCCGCACACACCGAGGGCTTCACACCACAAGTGGCCTGGGTCACCCACGGCGGCAACGAGGAGTTGGAAGAGCGCCTCGCCATCCGGCCCACCTCGGAAGCCATCATCTGCCAGATGTACGCCAAATGGATCCGGTCGTGGCGGGACCTCCCGGTAATGATAAACCAATGGGCGAATATCATCCGCTGGGAGAAAGTCACGCGCCTTTTCCTGCGCACGACCGAGTTCCTGTGGCAGGAGGGGCACACCGCTCACCGCACGCCGGAAGAGGCGCAGGAAGAGGCCTTGAAAATCCTCGAGCTCTACGAAAACTTCTCCCGCGAAATCCTGGCTATCCCCGTGTACACAGGCGTTAAAACCGACCGCGAGCGCTTCCCGGGCGCCGTCCAGACGTATACCGTGGAGGCGATGATGCCCGACGGCCGGGCTCTCCAGGCCGGAACGTCGCACGATCTCGGTCAACACTTCGCGAAGGTCTTCGACATCACGTATTTAGAGGAGGACAACCAGCTCCACTACGTATGGCAAACCTCCTGGGGCGTGACCACCCGCCTCATCGGCGCGCTGATAATGGTGCACGGCGACGACGCCGGCCTGAAGCTCCCGCCCCGGCTCGCCCCGGTCCAAACCGTCGTCGTCCCCATAACGTTCGAAGAGACGAAGGAAGAGGTACTGGCGCAAGCACGCACCCTCGCCGACGAGCTCGAGCGCGGGGGGATACGCGTGAAGTTGGACGACCGCGACGAATACAAACCCGGGTGGAAATTCAACGAGTGGGAACTGCGCGGCGCGCCTCTCCGGCTCGAGCTCGGCCCCAAGGATATGGCCCGGGGCGTCGTGACCGCGGTGCGACGCGATACCCGCGACCGGGCAGCCGTCCCCCGGGGCGAAATCGTCGCGTGGGCGAAAGATATGCTGGACGTAATCCAAAAAGACATGCTGGCGGCCGCCACCGTCCGGCGCGACGCGAAAACGCAGACCGTGGAAAGCCGCGACGACTTCTACCTCCTGTTCGAGGGGCGGCCCGGTTTCGTCCGCGCGCCGTGGTGCGGCGACGGCGAATGCGAAGGGCGCATAGCCGAGGAAACGGGTGCTACCATCCGTTTCCTGCCACTGGAGGCGGAAGAGGCGAGCGGCGCCGTGTGCGTGGGGTGCGGCGGCGAGGCCGGGGTGTGGGCTTACTTCGCGAAGGCGTACTGATATGACATCTCACGGCAAGATACTGATTTTTATTTGCGACGGCCTGGCCGACCGGCCGGTGCCGGAACTCGGCGGCCAAACGCCCCTCGAGGCGGCGCGCACGCCCAACTTCGACCGCTTCGCGCGCGCCGGCGAGTGCGGCCTAGTCGACCCCATCGCCCCGGGCATCCGCGCCGGCTCCGACACGGCGCACCTCGCGCTCCTCGGCTACGACCCTTACGAATATTACACCGGCCGCGGCCCGTTCGAGGCTATGGGAGTGGGCATGGACGTCCGTCCCGGCGACGTCGCCTTCCGGTGCAACTTCGCGACGGTCGAAGAGCGGGGCGGCGAACTGATGGTCGTCGACCGACGCGCGGGCCGCATCACCGAAGGGACCGCCGAGCTGGTCGCGCCCCTCGACGGCGTCGAGATCGACGGCGTTGCCTGCTACGTCAAGGAATCGACGGCCCACCGCGCGGCGTTGGTCCTCCGCGGCGAGGGCCTGGGCGCCGCCGTGTCCGACGTCGACCCCCACGATGACGGCGCCGCCGTCGCCGCGGCGACGGGCGCGGACGCCGAAAGCCGGAAGACCGCGGCAGTAGTAAATAAATTCGTCGCGCTTTCGTACGAGACCCTTAAAGGCCACGCCGTCAACCGCGAGCGCGAAGGCCGGGGCGAACCGCCCGCGAACATCATCCTTCCCCGGGGCGCCGGCCTCGCCCCCCACATCCCGCCGCTCACGGAGCTCTACCATTTGACCGCCGCGGCCGTAGTCGAGGTCGGCCTTATCCGGGGCATCGCCGGGTACTGCGGCATGGACCTCGTCCCGCTCCCGCCCGAAGTCAACGGCGGCCTCGATACCGACCTGGGGACGTTCATGGCGGCGACCGCGGAGGCGATCGCCCGCTACGACCTCGTCCTGGCCAACGTCAAAGGGCCGGACATCGCCGGCCACGACGGCGACGCCCGCGCCAAAGTCGACATCATAGAGAAGATCGACGCCGCGTCCCGGTCGTTGTTCGAAAACCTGCCCGCCGGCGCGCACGTCGCGCTGCTCGGCGACCACGCGACCCCCGTCGCCGTCCGCGACCACAGCGGCGACACGGTCCCAGTCGTGTTCTCGGGCCCGGGCGTCCGGCCCGACGCCGTGGCGTCGTACGGCGAGCGGCCGGCGGCCGGCGGCGGCGTCGGCAGGATTCGCGGGTACGACGTACTGCCGATATTGTTGAACCTGTCCGTGAGGGCCGAGAAATTCGGGGCCTAAAGGGGTTACCGCCCGTGCTATTGAAGGAAGACGGGAAAGGGAATAAACTGCCGCTAGCCGCGTTGCTCTTAGCCGGCGCGATCCCGCGCGCCGTGCTCGCTTTTCTGCCGATAAAGACACTCCTCCAATACGTTATCCCCGATGATTCTTACTATTATTTCCAAATCGCTACCAATATAGGCCGCGGCCTCGGCCCCACCGTTGACGGCGTTAATCTAACCAACGGTTTCCACCCTCTCTGGGCCTACGCGATAACACCGGTGTTCTGGCTGAGGGGTATAAACCCGGACCTTCCGGTAAGGTTATGCATGCTTTTCGGCGGGGCGCTGGACGTAGCCGCGGCGTACTTCGTTTACCGGACTATCCTCTTATTATCTTCGTCGCGGGGCGGCGCGTACCTCGGCGCGGCTTGCTATCTCGCGGCCCCTATGGGCCTACTCCATTCCGTAAACGGCGAGGTTACGGCGTTAACGCTCTTCCTCGTCGCCCTCGCGACGTGGCAGCTTGCCCGCATACTTCACAACGACCTATGGGATCTGAAAAATATATTGAGACTGGGCGCCCTCTGCGGCCTTATGAACCTGGCCCGCAGCGACACCATCCCTTATACTCTGGCCATACTTTTGCTCCTTACGTACTTCCTCTTCCGCCTCAAGAAGCCCGGGCTCATCGCGGCTTTCGTCGTACCCCTGGCTATGCTGGCGGCACCCTGGGTAATATGGAACTACGCGACGTTCGGCACGTTGGTACAAGTAAGCGCGGTGGCGATGCCGTACGTATCGAAAGTGAAAGCCGGCGCCCCCGGAGGTCTTAACCTGATTAAAAGCTTCGGCGCCGTAGTCCGGTACTTCGGCGGCTTTACCCATTTCTCACCCTTTTCCGGGTTGACGCTGGTCGCAGTAGGGCTCGCGTGGGGACTACTGATAAGGCGGGACCCCCCCGCAAAAAAGGGGTATGCGACCGTACTCGCGCTTACCGCCGCGGCCTTCGTGACTTTTCTCGTTCACGTCGCAGGCCGCGGCTATAGCAGGGATTGGTACTTCTCGGAATTCGCGGTAGTAGCGGCATTAACCGTCGGCGTCGCGGCCGGGTTATACCCCGTAGCGGCGAAAAGGAGGCCAATTCTCCTCCTGGGGATATTCTTAATGTGGCTCGTCGGCGGCGCCCCTTACGCCGTAAAACGGACCGTATCCCCTTATCACGAATGGCAGCCGGAAATGCGCCGCGGCGCGGAATGGATTAACGCCCACCCGGGCGTGAAAGTCGCCGCGTTCAACGGGGGTATAGTATCGTATTACGCCGACAACCGCGTCACGGTCGTCGACGGCAACGTCAACAACGCGGCCTTCGAGGCCATAAAACGGCGGCGACTGTACCGGTATTTGGTCGACCACGATATCAGCTACGTCGTCGACTACGACCGCCCCATATACTATTACTACAAAACGTTCTGGCCCCCGGAGAAACTACGGTTCGTAAAACTCGAAGTCGACCTGGATAACCCGGAGCTCGACTATACCGGCGCGACGTTCGGTGCATACCGCGTTTACCCCGACAGATAACTTCCCTTCTTCCCGGCCTCCCGCTGCTTTTTTACCGAACGTAAATATCCCGCTGAAAAAACGCTTGACGTCTTCGCCAAACTATGTTAAGTATTTAAATGTATGGATATTTGTATTCCTTTTAAAGCCCTCGGCGACCCGGTCCGCGTCTCTATCCTTAAGGCGCTCTGTTGCGGCCCGCTGAGCGTGGGCGAGATCGTCGAGCGGTCCCGCCTCAGCCAACCCGCCATCTCGCACCACCTCCGCGTCCTGCGCGAGGCGGAGCTCGTGACCGCCGAGAAGCGCGGCACTACGGTATACTACTCCTTGAATAAGGATAAGGTCTCCTCCGTGTGCTGCTGCGTCCGCGACGAGTTCGAAGTAGAATAAAAAAATTTTAGTTTTGTCTATCGATACAATTAAATATATAAATAAAGAAAGGAGGTGGCGATATGGAGAAGACCATCCTCGACGTGAAGATCGAGGAGAAAGACGGCGAATACGTTATCCGGTTGAAGGGCGAGAAGGCCGCGTGCCTCGCGGAGAGCTTCCG
>DATKXQ010000378.1:0-2056 GCA_035528975.1 bacterium | reverse complement strand
TCCCCGATACGGCTTGCTACCGGTGTCACGCCGACCGCTCGGACCGGATGCCGGACCCGACGTCGCTCCACCGCGTCCACGTGACGGACCACAAGGTCGAGTGTTTCGAATGCCACCTCGAGATCAAACACGGCACTTTGGAGCTGTCGCCGCTGCTGGCCCCGGACTGCGCGTCGTGCCACGGCTATAGGCACTCGGAGCAGGAGAACGTCTACCTGGGGATAGGCGGCCTGGATACGCCGAGCGTCCCCAGCGCGAAGTTCGAGGCCCGGATATCGTGCGCCGGGTGTCACGGCGCGGTGCCGGCCGAGGGTGCGTTCCCGCGCGCCACGGGCGAGTCCTGCGTCTCCTGCCACGGCGCCGGCTACGACCGCGTGCTCGAGCGTTGGCAGCGCGATACGGGGGAGGCTCACCGTAAAGGTGCGGCGTTGGTCGCGGCGGCGAAGGCCGCGGTGTACGCCGCCGGCGGCCGCGACCCCGCTCGCGCGCACCCGCGGACGCTTGTCGCCCAGGCCGAGAAGAATCTCGAGCTCGTCGCCGCGGACGGCAGCCGGGGCGCCCACAACATAATTTACGCCAACGCGCTGATAGAGACGGCGGTGTCGAAGGCCGACGAAGCCGCGCGAAGCGTCGGCCGGCCGCTGTCGTACGCGCCGGCGGCTTTCCGCGTCCCGAAGGAGGATGACACCTGCGCCTGGCGCTGCCACTTCGGCGTCGAGCGGCGATCTATGACGGTGCGCGGAAAAACGTTCGACCACGGCCGCCATTTGTCTCAAGAGGGGGTCGAGTGCGCTAGCTGCCACGACCTCGAGCGGCACGGCTTGACGCTGTCGACGGCGTACAACTGCTCAGCCTGCCACCACGCGCGGGGCGACGTCGATTGCGCGAGCTGCCACGGCGACGTCTCTCGCCTTACCGTAACCTACCGCGACCGGCAGTTTAACCACGGCGCCCACGCGGCGCGGTCGGGGCTCGGGTGCCGTGGGTGCCACCCGGCGGCCCGGCCTTCGCTCGTGGCGGGGGAGTGCTCGAGCTGTCACCACCGCCCGCGCGGTAAGACGTGCGAGGAGTGCCACGCCGTCGCCGCCGGAATGCTCCGGGGCGAGAGCGCGCCGGCCGGCCCGGGTAAGCCTTCCCCCATGGCCGGCGTGTCCTGCACGGAGTGCCACCGCGACCCGCCGGCGCCGCTGGCGGACGGCGGCTGCGCCGCGTGCCACCCCGCCGCTTACGTCAAAATATACGGTTTATGGCGTAAGGCGGCCCAGGAGAATTACCGCAAGCTCAGCATTAAATTGGAGGAAAGCCGGCGCCACAAGGCCGCGCTCGCCGGCGTCGCGGTAGAAGGCCGCAGCGGCCTCGAAATATTCGAGCAGGCCGAGGCGGACCTGGAATGGGCGGCCGCCGACGGCTCGTGGGGCGCGCACAACAACGCGTACGTCAACGACGTGCTCAAAAGAGACGCCGACGCGCTCGAGCGCGTGTTGGTCGAAATATCGCCCTAATCGTTAGGCCGTTTAGTTCAAGTTCCGTCGTCGTAAAAGTTGACTACTCATAAGGTAGTATAGTAATATCCGTCGCCGCGGAAAGGCGCCGGCCGGCCCGGGTCGGTTGTCATAAAGCGTTGAGGGGAACTCGGTTTCAGATATGCAAACCGCAAGGGGTATACTTTATTATTTAGTGGCAGCGGCGGCGTTGTCGGCGACCGTCGTCGCGGCTGACCTCAGCAAGTGCGACATGTGCCACAAGCCGGAAGGGGCCGCGCCGGCCGCGCCCGCGGGCCTGTACGCGTCTCCGCACGCCGGCCAGAATTGCCTGAGCTGCCACGTCGGCGCGTCGAAGCCGCACAAGGGCGGCCCGGCGACGCGCTCTTGCGGCAGCTGCCACGCGGAAGCGAAGAAGGCGCTGGCCGAGAGCGCCCACCGCGCGGGCGTCGAGGGCGCGCCCACGTGCTACACCTGCCACGGCGCCGGCCACCGCGTAACTTCTCTGACGGCGGAGCACCTCCAGCCTACGTACGGGCCCCGGATCTGCGTCCGGTGCCACGCCCGGGAGACCG
>DATKXQ010000377.1:0-3264 GCA_035528975.1 bacterium | reverse complement strand
GACGAGGAAGTAATCGTCTACGCCAACGGCGACCTCGACGACGGCGTAAAAATCCTCAAGAAAGTACCCTACCAACCTCATAAATAACCTCGGCCGCGGCCGGACGGGGCCGCGATTATATTATGAAGTTACCTGATTTCGCGATACGCAGGCCGGTTTTTATCACGATGCAGGTCCTCGCGGTCCTGGTCCTCGGCATCGTGTCCTACAACCGCCTGGGCGTCGACTTGATGCCCGACGTCGACTTCCCGTTCGTCATCGCGACGGTGGTATGGCCCGGCGCCAGCGCGCGGGAAGTGGAGACCGAGATCACCGACCCGCTGGAAGACAAGCTGAGCGCGATAAGCGGCCTCAAAAACCTCTACTCCTACTCGTACGAGGGGTACGGCCTCGCGGTCCTGGAGTTCGAGCTGGAGGCGGACCCGCGCGAGGCCGAGGCGGACGTGCGGACGGAGGTGGAGAAAGCCCTCCCCAATTTGCCGCTGGACATCGAGAAGCCGGTCGTGGCGCGCGTGGACGGGGGCGCGGAGCCGGTGATATCGTTCGCGGTGGGCGGCAGGGCCACGTTGGAGGAGCTGCGCCGCATCGCCGACGACGAGATTAAGCCCCAGATCGAGAAGATCGCGGGCGTGGCCGAAGTGGACGTCGCGGGCGGCCTGGAGCGCGAGGTAAAGGTCGAGCTCGAGCCGGCGGCGTTCGCCGGCTACGGGATATCGCTGGACGAGGTGACGGGCGCCCTCGCGGCGGCCAACCTCGACGTGCCCGCCGGCCCGCTGCAGGCGGGGCCCCGCGAGGAGAAGCTCCGCGTCGCGGGCAAATTCCGCTCGCGCGAGGACATCGAGAACGTCGTGGTCGCGCGCAAGGAGGGCTCGCCGATTTACCTCCGCGACGTCGCCACGGTGGACGTCGACAGCTACAAGGAAATCAAGACCATCCCCAAGCTCAACGGCAAAGACGCCGTAACCGTGCGCGTGGGGAAGGCCTCCGGCGCCAATACCGTCGCCGTGTGCGACGAGACGATAAAGCGGCTCGAGAAGATAAAGAAGACGCTCCCGGAGGGAGTTACCGTCGACATCGCGTACAACGACGCCGATTTCATAAAGGAATCCATCTCCGACACCGGCGAGGCGCTGTATCTGGGCGCGATCTTCGCCGTTCTGGTCATCCTGATATTCCTCGGCAACATCCGGACGACCGTCATCTCGGCGCTGGCCATCCCGACGTCGATCCTCTTCACCTTCATCATGATGTACGCCGCGGGCTTCACGCTCAACATGCTCACGCTCATGGCGCTCGCGCTCGCCGTCGGCATCCTCATCGACGACGCCATCGTCGTCCGCGAGAACATCTATCGCCACTGGGAAGCGGGCATGTCGCTGGAGAAGTCGGCCTCCTTCGGAACCGCGGAGGTCGGCCTGGCCGTGATGGCGACGACGTTCACGATCTGCGCCGTCTTCGTCCCGGTGGCGTATATGGGCGACATCGTAGGCCGGTTCTTCCGCCAGTTCGGCCTGGTCGTCGTGTTCGCGGTCATGTACTCGTTGTGGGACGCGCTGACGATGGCGCCGATGCTCTCGGCCAAGCTACTCATCGGCAGCCCCGACCCCACCAAGAAAAACCGGTTCGAGCGGCTCTTCTCTCCGCTCAACCGCCAGTTCGAACGTTTGGCCGACGGATACCGGGCGTTTTTGAGACGCGCCCTCGAGCGCCGGGTCATAACGCTCGTCGTCGCCGTCGTCGCCTTTGTGGGAAGCCTGTTCTTGATCCGTTATATCAGCACCGGCTTCATGCCGGCGTGGGACCAGGGCTACGTCTACGCCTACGTGAATACGCCCCTCGACTCCTCGCTGGAGTTTACGGAGAGCGTCGCCGACGACGTCGAGAAGCTGGTCGCCTCCCACGAGGCGGTGGAGACGACGTTCGCCACCGTCGGCGTCGACGAGGTCCCCAACCACGCGACGATAACGGCCAAACTCAAACCGATCGGCGAGCGCGAAGCGAGCAACTTCGAGATGCAGGAGGAGTTCCGACGGGCGTTCGCCGACTACTCGCGGGCCGAGGTCACGTTCCACGTTCCCGGGATGGGCGGCGGCGGCACTTTCGGCCAGCAACCGGTATCCGTCGACCTCTCCGGCCCCGATCTGGGCGTGCTGGAGGGCCGGGCGGAGAAGTTCGTCGCGTATCTGAAGACGTTGGGCGCGTCGCGCGACGCCGGCATGAGCTACGAGAAAGGGCGGCCCGAGACGCGGCTCGTCCCGGACCGGGCGATGTGCACCGAGATGGGGATACCCGTAGCCACGGTGGCGATGACGGTCCGCGGCATGGTGGAGGGCGCCGTCGCGACCAAGTACACCGAAGGCGACGAGGATTATGACGTTCGCGTCATGATCCCCCGGCGCGAAATCCGCGACCTGGCCGACGTCGAGGGGATCTACCTCAAAAACTTCGACGACGACGTCGTCCCGCTGGCGATGTTGGTCGACGTCGAGCGGGACGTGGGCCCGACCGAGATCCAACACACCAACCGCCAACGCACCGTCACCGTCTGGACCGGAAAGGCGCTCGGCGCGGCCGACAGCGACCTCCAACGCGAGATGGGCGCCTACGTCGAAAAGAACCCTTTGCCCCCCGGCTACGAGTACAGCGTGGGCCGCACCACCGAGATGCAGCAGACCATGTTCGTCAATATGTTCACCGCCCTCGCCATCGCCGTCGTCTTCATCTACATCGTCCTCGCCGCCCAGTTCAATTCCTTCACCCACCCCTTCACCATCATGCTGGCGCTGCCGCTGGCCGCCGTCGGCGCGATCATCGCGATCTTCATCCTCGGCACGACGTTCGACACGATGACGATGGTGGGCATCATCCTCCTCATGGGCCTCGTCAACAAGAACACCATCCTCCTCGTCGATTACTCGCTCCAGCAAATCGACAAGGGGAAATCGATCACGGAGGCGCTCCTCGCCGCCGGCCCCGTCCGGATGCGCCCCATCCTCATGACCACCGCGGCCATGATAATGGGCATGTTCCCGACGGCGCTGGGCCTGGGCGAGGGGGGCGCGTTCCGCCAGGGTATGGCGGTCGCGGTCATCGGCGGCCTTCTCACCTCCACCTTCCTCACGCTGGTCGTCGTGCCCGTGGTCTTCTCCATCGTGGAGGGGTGGCGGCACCGGCGGCGCCGGCCGGCCGGCAACGACGTCGTGCAAACCGAATTCGAATAACCCTTCGTTCCGACGCGCTTCGGCCCGACCCGGCCCGAGGTAA
>DATKXQ010000376.1:0-2512 GCA_035528975.1 bacterium | reverse complement strand
TCTCGGGCGGCGAGCTGCCGCCGTAACGCCGGGCCGGCAAACCGTTTTCTTGAAAGGGCTAAATGGCCGATGAGCTGACGAACGCCGCCGAGTGGGAAGAGCGGGAGCGCCGCCTCCTGGACCTCGGCGAACCGGCCTTCCTGACCGTGTTGTACTTCTACGCGGTCCTGTCCTGGATCTTGGGGCTGGCCCTGGGCATAACCGCGACGGCGCAGTGCCGGCTCGAGGCCAACCGGCGCGTCGGCCGGACGTGCATAATTTTGGCCGTCGTCAATTTCCTTCTCATCGGGTGCCTGGTGGCGGCCTATGTCCTGTTAATAATTTTCGCGGTGGGCTCGTACGCCTTACTGGCGTCGCCTTCCGGAGGCGGATGAGGCTAAACAGCGCGGTCAGGAGGCCGGATATGGAAGAGTTGTCGAACGTCGATTGGGACGAGAAGAAGCGGCGCCTCGTGGATTTGCTGGAGCCTATAGCCGTAGCGTACCTCTACGTCGTCGCGGTGCTGCAACCCGTCCTGGGTTTAATCCTGGGGATAGTGATGCTGAAGAAGTGCGCGCTCGAGAAGAACAAGCGCGTCGGCAAGATCTGCGTCATAATCAGCATCGTGATGTGCGGCGTATGGGCCCTCTGCATCGTCGCGTACGTCATAATCATAGTCGCCGTGACGGCCGCCGGCGGCTCGGGCTTTAATTTCTAGTTTCGGCGGAACCGAAGCGTTTAGTCCGCGGCGATAGAGCTAAAGGAGCTCGTCGATGAAGATCCACGAGTATCAGGCCAAGGAAATCTTCCAGAAATTCGGTATCCGGACGCCGCGCGGCCGCGTCGCGACCTCTCCCGCGGAGGCGGAGGCCGTGGCGGCGGAGGTCGGCCGCCCGGTGGCCGTCAAGGCCCAGGTGCACGTCGGCGGCCGCGGCAAGGCCGGCGGCATCAAGGTGGCGCAGACGCCCGCGGAGGCCAAAGAGGCGGCCGCCGAAATACTCGGCATGGACATCAAGGGCCTCACGGTCGAGAAGGTACTGGTGGAGGAGGCCTCCGTCATCGCGAAGGAGTACTACCTCGGCTTCGTCAACGACCGCGGCGCCAAGGCCGTGACGCTGATGGGCTCGAGCGAGGGCGGCGTCGAAATAGAGGAGGTCGCGCGCACGAAGCCGGAGGCCATCGTCAAAGTCACGATGGACCCCTGCCTCGGCCTGCACGGCTACCAGGCGTTCCTGGTGGGCAAGCGCCTCACCGGCAACGCCAAGAAGGCGCGCGTCGTCGCCGACGTGCTGGGTAAAGTCTACGAGGCCTTCGTCGCCTACGACTGCTCGCTGGCCGAAATAAACCCCTTCGTCGAGACCGAGGACGGCGAGTTCGTCGCGCTCGACGCCAAGATTAACATCGACGACAACGCGCTGCACCACCACCCGGAGCTGGCCGACGGCCGCGACGACCTGGCCCGGACCGAGCTGCGCGCCAAGGCCGCCGGCCTGTCCTACGTCCCCATGACCGGCAACGTCGCTTGCATCGTCAACGGCGCGGGCCTGGCGATGACGACGATGGACCTCATCAAGCTCTACGGCGGCGAGCCCGCCAACTTCCTCGACGTCGGCGGCTCCAGCTCCCCCGAGAAAATCCTGACCGCGATGGACATCATCATGTCCTCGTCGGGCGTGAAGGCCGTGCTGGTTAACATCTTCGGCGGCATCACCCGTTGCGACGACGTCGCGACGGGCCTCGTCGCCGCGCTACAGAAACAGCCGCTCGACGTCCCGCTCGTCGTCCGCCTCACCGGGACGAACGAGGAGGAGGCCAGGGCGATTTTGAAGAAGGCCGGCGTCGAGGCCGGCGCGGACATGGACGAGGCGGTCAAGGCCGCGGTCGCGGCGGCGGGGAAGTAAGCTTTTATCGCGGATTGGCATAATGCGTAAAATTGATTGGGACGAGAATGGCCTCCTACAGAACTGGCAGCGCGCGGTGCTGGAGTTCGCCCGGCGCGCGCGCCGGGAGTTGGGGGACCATATCGTACACATTATACTTTACGGCTCGCGGGCGCGCGGGGATTATACCGAGGATTCGGATATCGACGTGCTGGTGGTAGTGCGGGATATCGACGCCAAGGAGGCCGACGAGCGGATATTCCCGTTCGCTTCTACTGCATTGGAGGAATACGAAGAACTCCTATATGCGTCGGTGGTAACCGAGGAGGAGTTTGAAGAAAAGCGCGGCCGCGCGTTCTATATTAACGTGCGCGAGGAAGGCGTTGCGGCGTGAACGAAGAGATAAAAAAAGATATCATGGAGGACCTAATTTTAGCCCGCGAAACGTGGACGGAAGCGCGATTGACGGCTAAAGAAGGTAAATACCGTTTTTCGGTATCTCATATTTATTATACTTGTTTTTATTACTTGCGAGCTATCCTATTAACCAAAGGTACCGCGTACCAAACGCATAAAGGGACGTTAATCGGCTACCGCAAGTTATTCGTTAAAGAAGGGTTAGCGCCGACCTAATTATCAGATTCCCTGGAAAA
>DATKXQ010000375.1:0-3019 GCA_035528975.1 bacterium | reverse complement strand
CGAGGTCGTCTTCTTCGGCGGCGACGTGCCGGACCAGGTGCTATTGGACCTGGTATTGGAATGCGACCTCAAGGGGGTCGATGTCCGCGTCATCCCGTCGACGCTGGAATTGATGGCGGCCAAGATCCATGCGGACGAGGCGTTGGGGGTTCCCGTATTCGCGCTGAAGCAGTTCCGTCTCAAGGGATTCAACCGGTTTATAAAGCGCTTCACGGACGTCGCGTTCGCGGCGAGCTTGCTTTTGGTATTGGCGCCGGTACTCCTGGTAATCGCGCTCGCAATAAAGCTCACGTCGCCGGGCCCCGTATTGTATCGCCAGGAGCGCGTGGGCCAGGACGGCCGCACCTTCGAGCTGCTGAAGTTCCGTTCGATGCGCCACAAGGCCGAGGAAGAGACCGGCCCCGTTTTCGCGAAGGAGAACGACGACCGCGTAACGCCGTTCGGCCGGTTCATCCGGCGCACCTCGCTGGACGAGCTCCCGCAGCTCATTAACGTTTTGAAGGGAGATATGTCGGTGGTCGGGCCGAGGCCCGAGCGGCCCTTTTTCGTCGAGAAATTTACCTCGGACATCCCCCGATACATCGAGCGCCACAAAGTGAAATCGGGGTTGACGGGGTGGGCTCAGGTGCACGGTTTACGAGGCACGACGTCGATCGCCCGCCGCGTCGAATACGACCTGTTTTACATCGAGAATTGGTCGCTTTTATTCGACTTGAGGATATTGCTCAGGACCCTGTACCAGGTTATTAAGGGGGCCGGCCAGTAGGGGGATTTTATATTGTAGTGCCCAAGAATATGTGCAATATGCATCGAGTATTTCCGGGAATGTATTAGTAGTGCCCAACGGGAAGTTTACTAGTTTTTCACGGGGCGCCGCCCGGGCCGTGCGGGCGGCGTCGCATTGCCGAAAGTAGCGTTCGGTTCCAATATAATCCTCGCGGCGCGCGTATGGACGACAATCGCCAAATATCGACCCGCAATTTCTCGATAATTGCCCACATCGACCACGGCAAGACGACGCTGATGGACCGTATCCTCGACGTCACCGCCGCCGTCGATCCGCGGCAGATGCGGGAGCAGTTCCTGGACACCATGGCGCTCGAGCGCGAGCGGGGCATCACGATAAAGATGCATCCGGTTACGCTCCGCTACCGGGCGAGGGACGGCCGGGAGTACCACTTAAACATCATCGACACTCCCGGCCACGTAGACTTCACGTACGAGGTATCGCGCTCGTTGGCGGCGTGCGAGGGGGCGGTGCTCCTCGTCGACGCCAGCCAGGGCGTCGAGGCGCAGACGGTCGCCAACGCGCTCCTGGCCGTCGACAACGACCTCGTCGTCGTGCCGGCCATTAATAAGATAGACCTGTCGTCCGCGGAGGTCGACGTTACGCGCGAGGAGTTGGAGGAGGTCGTGGGGCTCGACGCCTCGGCGGCCGTGCTCGTCTCGGCGAAGGAGGGAACGAACGTCGAGGAGCTTTTGGAGCGGGTGGTCGCGGAAATCCCGCCCCCCGTCGGTGACGCCGGGGCTCCCCTGCGGGCCCTCATCTTCGACGCGCGATACGACCCCCACCGCGGCGTCCTGGCGTACGTCCGCGTCGTCGACGGCGCGGTCCGCCGCGGCACGCGCATAAGGCTCATGGCTTCGAGCCAGACGTACGAGGTAATAGAGGCCGGCGTTTTCAAACCGGCCATGACGGCGGTGGCGGAGCTTGCGGCCGGCGACGTCGGCTACGTCGCCGCCAACGTCAAGGAAATATCGGAGGCGCGGGTCGGCGACACCATAACGTACGCCGAGGGCGGCGTGGCCGAGCCGCTGCCGGGGTACCGGGAAGTACGGCCTATGGTCTTCGCCTCGCTCTTCCCGGTGGAGGCCGACGATTACGAGCTCTTGAACCGCGGCCTGGAGAAGCTCGCGCTCAACGACGCCTCGCTCAGCTGGCAGGCCGAGGAGTCCGCGGCGCTGGGCTTCGGCTTTCGGTGCGGCTTTTTGGGCCTTTTGCACATGGACATCGTACGCGAGCGGCTCGAGCGCGAGTACGAGCTTCAGGTCATCACGACGACGCCCCACGTCGCGTACGAGGTGACGACGCGCGACGGCCGAACGCAATACGTCGAGAACCCGGCGAGGCTGCCCGACCCCGCCCAGATCGAGGTCATCGGCGAGCCGTTCGTCGAGGCGACGGTGTACACGCCGGCCCGCTACATCGGCCCCATCGTGGAGCTGCTCAAGAGCCGGCGCGGCGAGCACGTCAGCATGGAGTTCTTCGCCGGCGACCGCGTCGCGGTGAAGTACCGGCTGCCGCTGGTCGAGATAATCGTGGACTTCTTCGACAAGCTCAAGGCGCTCTCGCAGGGGTACGCGTCGCTCGATTACGAGCACTTCGGCTACCGGCCTTCGAAGATGGTAAAACTGGATATCCTGCTCAACGGCAAGCCGGTGGACGCGCTGAGCGTCATCGTGCACGCGGAGCGGGCGGAGCGGAGGGGGCGGGACCTCGTCACGAAGCTGCGCCGCGAAATTCCGCGCCAGCTGTACGAGGTCGTGATTCAGGCCGCCATCGGCTCGCGCGTCATCGCCCGCGAGACCATCAAGCCGCTCCGCAAGAACGTCACCGCCAAGTGCTACGGCGGCGACGTGACGCGGAAGCGCAAATTATTGGAGAAGCAGAAGGCGGGCAAGAAGCGGATGAAGCAGGTGGGCAACGTCGCCGTTCCGCAGGAGGCGTTCCTGGCGGTGCTCAAGACGGAGAGTTAAAAGTATTTCGTCATTATTAAGCCCTAAGGAAAACACCCGGCCTCGCGGCCGGGTTTTCTATGGCGGGGATACGCCCGCTCGAAACTGTTGACATACGGGGAAAGTTGTTTTACTATTCCGCGTAAGAAAGGAGGGAACGAAGATGAAGGTGGTTATCTACGTATGCGCCGCGGCCGTAGCTATGGTCGCCTCGGCCTTCGCCGCACCCGGCGATACCATTTGGTGGGGCGAGATCCCGGCGACCGAGAATATAGTCGTCGGC